>CAZBBV010000031.1:0-8297 GCA_964490025.1 uncultured Cryomorphaceae bacterium
GGTGATGTGCTTACCCACGGTGCGAATGAAATCCAAAAAGCCCAGATCCTTAAACCAGTCGTAATTGTTCACAATTTCGGCACTGGTGGGGCCTGCCTCAAAATCCAGAAACTTCTCCAACTGCTTGCGTTGGCAGGCAAGGTTGTGGTTCAGCGTGTCCAAATCGAGCAGGTTGCGTTCGGCACTTTTGAAACTGGGGTCGCCCACCATTCCGGTGGCGCCGCCTACCAGCGCTATGGGTTTGTGTCCCATCCGTTGAAAGTGAACCAAGGTCATCACCTGCACCATATTGCCCACACCCAACGAATCGGCCGTTGGATCGAAGCCGATATAGCCTTTGGTCAGCTCTTTCTTCAATTGGTCTTCGGTGCCGGGTGTCATGTCGTGCAGCATCCCTCTCCAGCGCAATTCCTCTACAAATCCAGTGTTCATTTCCATAAAAATTTCGGCAAATATAACAATCCGAAATGCGGACAGATGGCACAGCGCTATTCCTATATTTGGCGCATGATTTTGCTAACAGGCGCCACCGGACTGGTGGGCTCACACATCCTCTTTCAACTGCTTACCGAAGGAAAAAAGGTGAGGGCACTTTACCGTTCAGAGACGGGAAAAGAAGCCATTGAGCGCGTCTTCTCATATTACCATGAAAATCCGAAAGCGCTTTTGGAACGAGCCGAATGGATTCAAGGCGACATTCTCGATATCCCTGATCTCGAAGACGCCTTTGAGGGCGTAACAGAGGTGATTCATGCAGCCGCGCTTGTTTCTTTCAATCCGCGACGAAAGCGGGAAATAATGGAAACCAACCTCACGGGAACACGGAATATGGTCAACCTGGCGCTTGATTTTGGTGTGAAGAAATTCGGCTATGTGAGCAGCGTGGCGGCCATTGGGCGAGGAAAAGATGGCATTGGCATTTCAGAAAAAACGGAATGGCAAAACTCCACGCAAAACTCCGACTACAGCCTGAGCAAGTACCAAGCAGAGATGGAGTTGTGGCGAGGTGCAGAAGAAGGTCTTCCGGTGGTCATCATCAACCCGAGTATTGTTCTTGGTCCGGGCTTTTGGGGCCAAGGGAGTGGCAAGCTCTTCAAAGCAGTTTTTAACGGTTTTCCATTTTATTCCAAAGGTGCCAACGCTTTTGTAGATGTGAAGGACGTGGCCGACATTATGGTGTGGCTTATGGATGCTGAGATTGTGAATGAACGCTTCGTGATTGCTCCCTGGAACCGAAGTTTTCGGGAGGTGATGAATGCCATGGCTGAGGAAATGGACAAAAAGAAACCGGGTGTGGCGGCCAATGGCTTGCTCATTGGCATGGCATGGCGCTTCGAGCGCTTGCTCAACATATTGGCCAACAGAGAACCCGGACTGACCAAACAATCGGCAGATGCAGGGATGCGAATAAATAGCTACAATTCTGAGAAAATACAGACCACCTTGAATTATTCGTTTCGCCCATTGGAAGAAACCATTCGATCTTATTCGAAGGTGCTGGTAGAAGAAATGAGTAAAAAATAAGAGTCTATTGGTCTTCTTTGCCCATTTCCGCCGCCTCCCCTTTACCTCCGGGAATCATGGCATTTAGGCGCTCTATTACCTTTTCATACACCCGGTCGAAAATGAGCTCTCTGCGCGAATACCAATCGAAACTTTCCCTAAAACTTGCTTCCGTGATGCCGTGGTGTTCAAAAATTGCCTGATACATATCCGAAATTTGCAGCAGGGTTCTATCTGTGGTGGTCTCCCCCGTTTGTTTTATTCCTTCTGCCAAATGAATATCTACCAGCACATCTACCATTTGGTCTTCGCTTAGGATGCCTTCCGGCGGCGGTTCATTGCTTTTGCAAGCATGAAGCACAACAAATAATAGCAATATCTTACTTACTCTGAACAGCATAGCTCAGTCGTTCTCCGCGATAATCTTCCTCAAACTTGCCTTTGTTGTACACCAAATGTCCGTTCACAAAGGTTTGAATAACCCTCGATCGGAAGGAACTCCCTTCAAAAGGCGACCAACCGCATTTGTAAAGTATGTTTGATTTGTTCACCGTCCAAGGGCTGTACATGTCCACCACCGTAAGGTCGGCTTTGTATCCTTCACGGATAAAGCCTCTTTCCTCAATGCGGAAAATTTTAGCCGGGTTGTGGCACATCTTCTCTACCAATTTTGGCAGTGAAATTTTCCCTTGATGATAGAACTCCAGCATGGCAGGAAGGTGGTGCTGCACCAAGGGGCCGCCTGATGGCGCGCTGGTGTATGGATTGTTTTTTTCCTCCAAGGTGTGCGGCGCATGATCGGTGGCTACCACATCCAGGCGGTCGTCTAGCAAGGCTTTCCACAGCCCCTCGCGGTCTTCGGCAGTTTTCACTGCCGGGTTCCATTTGATAAGTGTTCCTTTTTTCTCATAGTCTTCATCCGAAAACCAAAGGTGGTGCAGGCACACTTCAGAGGTAATTTGCTTCTTGCTCACATCAGCACCTTTGCTGAATAGTTTCGTTTCACGAGCCGTGGACACATGGAAAACATGCAAGCGTGTGCCATACTTTTTTGCCAATTTCACCGCATATGAAGACGATAGATAGCAGGCCTCAGCACTGCGAATAAGCGGGTGGAAAGCCACAGGAATATCGTCTCCATACTCGTTTTTGTAGCGCTCCAAATTGGCTTTAATGGTTGCTTCGTCTTCGCAATGTGCCACAATGAGCATCTTGCATTTCGAAAATAGTTCGGTCAATACTTTTGGATCGTCCACCAGCATATTGCCTGTGCTGCTGCCCATAAACACCTTCACACCGGGCACCGTTCGCGGATCGGTCTTCAGAATTTCATCCAGATTCGTAAGACTGGTACCCATCATAAAGCCATAGTTGGCCATGCTGTTCTTGGCGCCCAATGCGTATTTCTCTGCCAATAGCTCCTGCGTTACCGCCGGTGGATTGGTGTTGGGCTGCTCAATAAATGAGGTGATGCCACCGGCTACTGCTGCTCTGCTTTCCGATAAAATATCGGCTTTGTGTGTCAAGCCGGGTTCGCGAAAATGCACTTGATCGTCAATAATTCCGGGGAATAAAAATTTGCCATCAAGGTCAAAAACCTTGTCTGTCTGCGACTTCTGAGAGATTTTCGGCTCTATTCGCTCAATTCTGTCATTTAGGATGAGCAAATCCGTTTCCGTAATCGTGCCTTCATTCACCACACGTGCGTTCTTAAGCACTGTCCTCATGCCCTGTTGTATTTTGTGAAAATGCTTTTCAGCTTCATAGAAATGACCCCAAAAATGGCCTCTGTAAAAATAGCACCGCTCATCTTTGAAGCACCCCGCCTGCGTTCGGTGAAAATCACGGGTACCTCCATTACTTTAAATCCATATTTCCAGGCTTTAAATTTCATTTCTATCTGAAAAGCATAGCCCACAAATTGAATCTTGTCCAACGGGATGGTGCGCAGCACTTCGGCCTTGTAACACACAAAACCGGCGGTGGTGTCGTGTACCGGAAGCCCGGTAATTAACCGCACATATTTCGAAGCGAAATAGCTCATCAGCACCCTACTCATGGGCCAGTTCACCACATTCACTCCTTGCACATAGCGCGAACCAATCGAAACATCTGCACCATCTCTAGCGCAGGCCTCGTGCAGACTTTGTAAATCTTCGGGGTTGTGCGAAAAATCCGCATCCATCTCTATGACGTAGTCGTAGCCTCTGTTCAAGGCCCACTTGAAAGCATGAATGTAAGCCGTGCCCAGTCCATTTTTCCCGCTTCTTTCTTCTATGTGCAGCTTTCCGGGAAATTCGGTCATCAAGCCCTTTACAATATTGGCAGTGCCATCCGGTGAACCGTCGTCCACCACCAATACTTCAAAAGGATTAGCCAACGAAAACACCTTACGAATAATGGCTTCGATATTCTCAATTTCGTTGTAGGTCGGGATGGTGACGAGTATTCTGTCCAATGTGCTAAAAAATAAGGTGGCTAAAATAGCCAAATTTGTGCGTGGGAATAACGTCATTTTGCTGAAATGAACACACAGTGCAAGGAGTTAACGAAGTTTTTTGCCTTGCTAAAATGCGCCGAGGAAATTAATTGAATCTTAACTTGACAAGGCTCAATAAAAAGCGATAATAAGTATCTTCGCCCCTCATTACTCAATACAACAGTTCATGAAAAAAACGCTACTCTCTCTTACTGCGCTTATCGCCGGTTTTTCGCTTATCGCCCAAAACCCTTGCAGCGACATCTTTATCTCGGAATATGTGGAAGGTTCAGGCAACAGTAAAGCCATTGAAATCTACAACCCAACTGCCAGCCCGATCAACCTGAACACCTATCAGTTGAAGCGCTATTCAAACGGTAGCACCACCAATCCGGATGTTTTTCAACTTTCAGGAATTATTGGGCCTTATGACGTGATTGTGATAGCCAACGGACAAACCGACTCGGTGAGCCTTGGTGGTGGAGCATGGTCTCCTCCTTGCAGTCCTGCACTACAAGCCATTGCCGACTTGCTTGACAATGACTATCCGGCTCCATGCTACTTCAATGGAGATGATGCCCTGACGATAGAGAAAACCAACGGTACCATTGTAGACATCTTTGGGAAGGTAGGCGAAGACCCGGGTGTGGCTTGGACAGATGATCCTACGGCAAATCCTCCATATTCAGACAGCAATGGCGGCACCTGGTGGACAGCCAATCAAACCCTGATAAGAAAGGCAAGCGTACGCAAGGGCGTAACCGCCAATCCGTCTGTTTTCAATGTAACGGTGGAATACGATAGCCTTCCGCAAGATACATGGACAAACTTGGGAACACATGGTTGCGAGTGCGACCCGAGCTACATCAGTGTTGATGAATTGAGCAAAGGAAAAGTCTCCATCTACCCCAATCCTGCAGCAGGTGGTTCATTCACCGTTACCGGCACCACTGACATGAAAGAAATAAGCGTTTTCAACGTGCTTGGTCAGTCGGTTTGGAACAAAAACTACAACCAAGGTGTACTTTCTACACCCGTATCAACACAAGGCATGGCGCCGGGCATGTATTTGGTGAATGTCACCTTCTACAACGGGCACACCCTCATTCAAAAGGTAATCGTTCGATAGTGAAATAAAAAACCAATGAAGGCCGGCTAACCATGCCGGCCTTTTTTTTCGAATCCGGACTATGAAAACAATCCTCTCTGCTTTCATTCTTCTCCTTTCGCATCAACTATTGGCGCAAACCAAAGTGAGCGGGGTCATTACCGACGCACTTTCAGGCGAAACCCTTATCGGGGCAAACGTGGTATATGGCGAAGGCAAAGGCGTATCCGCCGATTTTGACGGAAAATTCACCATTTCGCTATCTCCCGGCACCTACACCTTCGAAGTGAGCTATGTGGGCTACGAACCCATTTCGCGAACGGTGGAGGTGAAATCGAAAGATCTTTTTCTGGAGTTCAAACTACGTACGACTGTCCTCATGGAAGTGGATGTGGTAGCCGACGTGGCCATTGATCGCGAGACACCTATTGCCTTCAGCAATGTGGAGCCCAAACAAATACAACGCGAACTCGCCTCGCAAGACCTGCCCATGGTGCTCAACAGCACGCCGGGCATTTATGCCACCCAACAAGGTGGAGGCGACGGAGATGCGCGCATCAACATTCGCGGCTTTAGCCAGCGGAACATTGCCGTGATGATAGATGGGGTGCCGGTGAACGACATGGAGAACGGCTGGGTATACTGGAGCAACTGGTTCGGGCTGGATGCCATTACGCAAAAAATGCAGGTGCAACGTGGCTTGGGCGCCTCCAAGCTTGCCATCCCATCCGTGGGAGGAACGCTCAATATACTCTCGAAAGGCATTGACCAAAAAGGCTACACTCGCATAAAACAAGAAACAGGCAGCAATGGCTTTTTGCGCACTTCGGTGGGCTACAACACCGGACGGCTGAAAGGCGATTGGGGCGTAACCTTCGCCGGATCGTATAAGCGCGGCGACGGCTGGGTGGACCAAACCTGGACCAAGGGATGGTTTTATTACCTGAAAGTGGAAAAGAAAGTCGGCAACCACATGCTAAGCCTTTCGGGCTTCGGGGCTCCGCAAAGCCACGGGCAGCGCTCCTTCAAAATCAATATCGCCGATCACGACAAAGAATATGCACGCGGCTTGTTTGAAGGTAGCCCGGAATTGTACGACCTGATGGCGCAATACAACCGCGGCCAAATTGACCAAAACGAACTAAACCAAGGCCTGACCACGTTGGGCCTAACGCAAGATGACTATAACAGTGCACTGACCAACTTTGTGGACACAATGAATGGCAAGGACTACGGCATTCGCTACAACCAGCATTGGGGATACCTCGACAGGTTCAATATTGTGAATGGAGATACCATTTTCAACGGCGAAGAAGCCCTGAACGAAAGGGTAAACTACTACCACAAGCCACAGTTTAGTCTGCGCGATTTCTGGACAGTGAACGACAAACTGTATATCTCAAACGTGGCCTATATGAGCATTGGAAATGGCGGCGGAACGCGATTAACCAAGTCCAATCCGCAGCGAGATGAAAACGGCCAGATTGTGTACCAATCCATTTACAACTCCAATAAGTTTGGGCCTTTCTCGGTAGATCCTGTGTACAGCGACACCGAGCGAAAGTCGAGCGACTACATCAATTCGTCTATCAACAACCACATTTGGTACGGGCTAATCAGCACCGTGACCTACAACCAAAGCAAGGCCATGACCCATAGCGGTGGATTGGATTTGCGCGCATACAGAGGCGAACATTACCGTACAGTGTATGACCTGTTGGGAGGTGATTATGCAGTGGAGAATTCCAACAGCAACGCATCCACAGCCATGAAACGCGAAGGCGATACCATCAACTTTAATAACGACGCATTGGTGCGCTGGGCAGGAGGATTCTACCAATTGGAATACAACCAAGGGTTGTTTGCCTCTTTTATCAATATTTCCTTTGCCAACACTGCCTACAAGCGCATTGATTACTTCCGCAAGAAAGACCTGGTCCTAGCGGACACCACCTACGTGGAAGCCATAGGCTACAACGACACCCTGGTGGTAGATGGCGTGAGCTACAACACCAACAGCTCAGAAGTTCGCTTTACCGAAACCGATTGGTCGAACCACCAAAGCTTTACTATAAAAACAGGTGGAAAATACGACCTCAACGAGCGCAACAGTGTGTATGTGAATCTTGGCTATATAAGCCGTGCGCCGCGATTCCAAAACGTATTTTACTTTGATAATACCAAGTTTCGCGACATAAAGAATGAGCAAGTGAAAGCCTTGGAGCTGGGTTACAAGTTCGGCTCGTCGAGCTTTTCAGCCAATGTGAATGGATACTACACCCGCTGGGAAAACCGTCCGGTGAACAACGGTGTGGTGCTGGTGCTGGACGACCAAACCGTGCGCGCCAACATCAACAACATGGATGCGGTGCATATGGGAATTGAGGTCGATTTCGCCTATCGAATCAACAAAGAGCTGACCTTGCAGGGTTTGGTTTCTTTGGGCGACTGGCGTTGGGACAGCCAAGATACCGCCCGCTTTGTGGACGACAACAACAACCCCATACTCAATCCTTCAACCGGCGAACCTATGAACGTGTGGTTCGACGCACGCAATGTGCATGTGGGTGATGCCGCTCAAACGCAATTTGGTCTTTCGTTGCAATACGAGCCTATCGAAAACCTGTATTTCACCGGCCGCGCTACACATTTCCGTCGCTACTACGCCGAGTTTGACCCCATAACCCTTACAGGCGCTAACGCGCAGCGCGACTCGTGGCAAGCCCCGGCCTATACCATTGTAGACATTCATGCCGGATACCGCATACGCTTTAAGGATCAAACCTTGGGCTTTACCGCTAGCTTACTCAACGCACTGGACGCTATATACATCACGGATGCCCAGAACAACGATTCCTTTTCTACCTCCACTGCCGACTTTAACGCCAACTCTGCAGGCGTTTTCTTCGGAATGGGTCGCCGCTTTAATCTTTCAATCAGCTACGAATTTTAATTTATCGACATGAGAATATTTCTATCCATCATTTCCATTTGTATTGCCTTTTTCAGCCATGCACAAATACCTATTTCGCAAGCCCGAATGCAGGCTCTAGGAAGTTCGGTTACCATTTCCGGCATTGTTACCAATGGCGCTGAACTTGGACCCATTAGATACATTCAAGACGCCACCGGTGGACTATCGGCCTATCCCGGCACCGGCTCAGTTTCTTTCTCTTGCCAAAGAGGTGATTCCATGACTGTTACCGG
>CAZBBV010000031.1:8397-11113 GCA_964490025.1 uncultured Cryomorphaceae bacterium
CATCCATTGGTGGGGCAACTTATTCCTTTGGGCGGAATTACGCTGGTAGGCATTCTATCACAATTTACTTTCACAGGTGTGGGCGGTTATCAAATTCTTCCCCGCGACGGAAATGACCTGATCTTCAGCTCAAGCATTGTATTCGCCTCAGGCGTTTCGCAGAGCAACCTCAGCCAAAGCGGTTTTAACCTTTCGTGGATGACCAATGTGGCCGGCACCGGGCATGTGCGCTACGGTATGACTCCGCAATTGGAAATTGGTACACTATCCGGAACAGGTTCGACCGCCAATCACAGCATAAGCCTATCAGGATTACAAGCCGGAAAAGTGTACTACGCACAAGCCTACGCTGTGAGTGTAAGCGATACCGCCTTTGGCAATGTGTTTCCCTACGCCACAGTTTCCAATTCATCAGGCGCTATTAAGGTGTATTTCAACAACACGGTGGACCAAAGTGCCATGCAAACCACGCCCGCCATTTACCTTCAAAACACCTTTAACGACACCATTGCCGCCTATATCAATAGAGCGCAAACTTCTGTGGACCTTTGCATCTACAACACCTCCGATCAGCTGATTGTGACCAGTGTAAATAATGCCCATGCGCGCGGCGTGCAGGTACGCTACATTGCCTACGAGGGAACTGCCAATTCCGGGCTTAGTTCCATGAACACAGCCATTCCGGTGTTCTATCGCCCGCAAGCGGCAGCCGGACTGATGCACAATAAATTTGTGGTCATTGACGCAGAATCGACCAATGGCGCACATGTGATAACCGGATCGACCAACTTTACAAGCAACAACCTTTTCACCGACCCAAATAACATGGTCATCCTGCAAGACGAAGCATTGGCGCGTGCCTTCAAATTGGAATTCAATGAAATGTGGGGAAGCACCGGCAGCCAACCGAACCCAGGCCTGGCCAAATACGGCAACATGAAGGTGGACAACACGCCGCACAAGTTTATCATTGGCGGAAAGGCTGTTGAGCTGTACTTCTCACCATCCGACGGCACCAATGGACGAATAATAGAAGCCATTGAAAGCACCAACCAATCCATGCACTTCGCGGTGTTGAGCTTTACCCGCGACGACATTCGCGACGCCATAATCGCTGTGAACAACCAATTTGGCGTGTTTGCCAATGGAATGATTGAGAACATAAACGACACCGGCGGCGAGTACTACGAACTGCTTAATGCCGGAATTGACGTACGTGCTACGAACACCGTTCCCGATCAGTTGCACCACAAATACGCCATTATTGACCCCAATATGCCAAGCTCGGATCCCACGGTGGTTACCGGTTCGCACAACTGGAGCGCCTCTGCCGAGACGAGCAACGACGAAAATACCCTCGTGATTCACAGCCATGCCGTGGCCGACCAGTTTTATCAGGAGTTTGCCAAGCGATTCTTCGAAGCCATGAGCATTGAAGAAAACAGCCTGATGAGCAATGCCCTGCTCTACCCAAATCCCGCTACGGACGTGATCAATCTTCGCTGGACCGCAACAAGTACTTATTCCGCTTCGTTCACGTTAGTGGATATGCTCGGACGCACCGTTTACGAAACAGAATTGAGCGTTCAGCAAGGAATTAATGAAGTTAAACTAAACCTGAACGATTTGCCCGGGTCCGTATACATTGCCGTTCTGTCGAATGGCTCGGCGAGCGTTTCGTTCAGAGTAATCATAAAATAGATGACCGCAATTATCACATTTCTCGCGCTCTTTTTTGCCCAGAACGAAGTGGAACTGAAAGTAAGCTTTACCGGAATGGAGCATTCCAAAGGGAAAGTACTGGTAGAACTTCGAAACGAAAAAAATGTGGTGGTACAAAGCAAAGTGTTGCCTGTAAAAAATGAAGCGGCCGTCACTATTTTCAATGTTCGGCCTGGAAAGTATGCGGTAAGTGCGTTTTACGACGCCAACAACAACACCAAGTTGGACAAAAACTTTCTGGGTGCACCTACAGAAAAATACGGTTTTTCGAACAACGCCCGTGGCACCTTCGGCCCACCCGATTTCAAAGATCAGCTCGTGGAAGTGAACAAAACCCAAAAGATTGACATACAACTAAAATAGCGTGATGAGAATTTTCCTTTTTGCCTTTTTCGCTCTCCTCAACACCCTTGCTTTCGCCCAGGGTGTACAATACGAATATCAGACAACAAAAGAAGATGGCACCGCAGGCCGTACAGTGATGTTCGTCAATTCCAATTTTGTAAAAATTGATGGACTCGTGAATTTGAACGGTGCCACGGTGCTTTTTAATAAAGAAAAAAATGCCGTTTACCTCATTGACCACAAGGCCAAAACCTTCATTGAACTGGTAAAATCGGAAGTGGAAAACATGAACGAGCAATTGGCCGCGTTCAAGGTTATGCTGGACGACCAGGCCGCGAATTTTCCACCCGATCAGCTAGACCTGGTACGCGAAATGACGAAAGAGAATGGCTACGCAGTGGCTGCGCCCAAGGTGAGTTACAAAAAAGGAGGCAGCTCGAAAGTGGGCGAATGGAAATGCACGCAATACAACGGCACCGCCTATAACAAAACCATGATGGAGCTGCACGCCGCCAAGCTCGAAACCCTAGAGCTTAAAGAAAGCGATCTTGAAATATTGACCGCCTTTGCGCCCTACCTGGCAGTGCTGATAGATGCTTCCTTGACTTCAAAAGGCTTCGCAGCAGTGTTCTGTCCCATTCCTTTGGTA
>CAZBBV010000032.1:0-11013 GCA_964490025.1 uncultured Cryomorphaceae bacterium
TGGCCCTGCTGCAGGACACCTTCACCACTACCCTGGCCGAGTTTCTGCGGCAAATCATCATCATCATTGGTGGTATCACCCTGCTTGCCATCACCAGCGTAGAGCTGATGCTTTTCATGCTCGCCATTTTGCCGGCCATTATGTTACTGGCTGTATTTTTTGGTCGTTTTATCCGAAAATATTCGAAAGAGGTGCAGAAGCAGGTGGCCGAGTCGAACACCATTGTTGAAGAAACGCTGCAGGGCATTCAAAGCGTGAAAGCCTTTGCCAACGAAATGTTTGAAACCCTGCGCTACAAAGCCAAAACCGACGAAGTGGCACGGACGGCCATCAAGGGCGGAAAGTATCGGGGAGCTTTCGCTTCATTCATCATCACGGGTTTGTTTGGGGCCATTGTGGCCGTTATCTGGCGTGGTAGCATGCTCGTAAATTCGGGCGAACTCCAAATCGGTCAACTGTTCAGCTTCGTGATTTATTCTGGTTTCATTGGCGGTTCTATTGGCGGCCTGGCCGACATCTACGCCCGTATCCAGAAAGCCATTGGCGCCACGGAAGAACTCATGGAAATATTGGACGAAAAAACAGAAGACATTGACGAAATAGGGGAAATAGACCGATTGCATTTTAGTGGCGATATCGAATTCAAGAATGTGAGCTTCAGCTACCCCTCTCGTCCGGATATGACGGTGTTGGACAACATCTCTTTTCACATAAAGCCCGGAGAACAAGTGGCCTTGGTGGGTGCCAGCGGTGCGGGTAAAACCACCATCACAGCGCTTTTGTATCAGTTTTATCTCATCAATCAAGGAGAGATTCTTTTTGAAGGAAAGCCCGGCTCGACTTATCCGCTGCGTGCCTTGCGCAATGAAATGGCGCTGGTGCCGCAGGATGTACTGCTATTTGGCGGCAGCATTCGGGAGAATATAGCCTACGGAAAGCCATCAGCTTCAGACGAAGAAATAGAAACGGCGTCTAGAATTGCCAACGCCCACGATTTCATTCTAAAATTCCCTGAAGGATTCGACACCATTGTGGGAGAGCGGGGCGTGCAACTTTCGGGTGGCCAGCGTCAACGCATAGCCATAGCACGCGCTGTGCTCAAAGACCCTGCAATATTGGTGCTCGACGAGGCCACCTCATCACTCGATTCGGAGAGCGAAAAGGCTGTGCAAGAAGCGCTGGAAAGACTGATGAGCGGACGCACTTCGCTGGTTATTGCCCACCGCCTGAGCACCATTCGCAAGGCCGATAAAATATTGGTGATGGACGGTGGAAAAATTCTGGAAAGCGGCAAACACGAAGAACTGATGGCCAAGCCGGAAGGCTACTACCGCCAGTTGGTGGAGCTGCAATTTGGCAGTATTACGGCCTGAGCGCCAGATAGACCAGCTTTTTCGTTTCAAAAAACGGATCGTCAAAATAGGCCGACAAAGGATATTGAATCGCCGTAGGAAAGGGTTTTAACTCTTCATCCAAATCGCCGCCCTTCAAAGCCAATACTCCATTGAGCATGGTGTTGATTTGTTCCTCCAAAATTCTACCCCGCACCAGAGGCATATACTTGCTCATATCGGCCACAGCTCTACTTACTACGAAGTGGTACTTTTCATTCACATCTTCGGCGCGGGCATGCATGGCCTTCACATTGCCCAGGGCCAGAGCCTGCGACACTTCTTTCACTACCAGGATTTTCTTTCCTGTGGAGTCAATCAAATGAAACTTGACCTGAGGAAAGAGTATGGCCAACGGAATTCCGGGAAAGCCCCCACCAGTGCCGATATCCAACACGCGAGTGCCCGGCGCAAATGAAATGACCTTGGCAATGCTCATGGAATGCAACACATGGCGGATATAAAAATGCTCGATATCCTTTCGGCTGATCACATTGATGCGCTCGTTCCAATACTCATACAGTTCGTACAGCTGCTCGAGCTGCGCTTGTTGCGAGCCTGTGAGTTCAGGAAAATAGCGGAATATGGTTTCTAAGTCAGATTTCATGATGGTCGTCAAACATACGTTCTAAAAGCAAGCGCGCACGGAATAATTTGGTTTTTATAGTTCCAATGGGCATATTGATTTGCTCAGCAATTTCTTCATAGCTCATTTCTTTCAGGTAGTACATCTCCACCAGCACCCGGTAGTTTGGTTTCAATTTCTTCACCCAAGTTTGGATCATTTTTCGACGCTGTCCGTTTATTACGCCCTGCTCCGGATTGGGCGCACTGTCCTCCACCTGAATGCCCAACGAATCATCTTCTTCACCCAGGAACAGCTCGTCCAACGACACGAATTTATGACCCTTTTTTCTGGTAAAATCGATCCAGGCATGGCTGGCAATGGCATAGAGCCAGGTGCTGAAAGCGTATTCTTGGTTGTACTGATTAAGGTTGGCAAAAGCCCTGCTAAAAGCAATAATGGTCAGGTCTTCGGCATCCTCCGCATGTATCAGCTTTTCGCTCAGGAAAGCCTGCACGCCGTCCCAATATTTGTCCAACAACTTGGCAAAGGCACTTTCGTTGCCTTCCAATGCGCTCTGTATAAGTTGGGAATCGGTCAAGGGAATTGAAGAGATTGAATAAATGCTGCGTTGAACAAAGGTATGATTTACTACAACGCCTGCTCGCGGCCTCAAGTTCGCTCAATTAAATAAATGGCCCGCATGAACGAAAGGATGGGTATTTTCGCCGCCTATAAGCAAGAGAACCCTTCTATGGGTTTTCATTTGATAAAAATGACATTGCCATCATGAAGTTTGAACTTCAACATACCGATCCGAAAAGCAACGCCCGCGCCGGTAAGATTACCACCGACCACGGCGAAATATTAACGCCGATCTTCATGCCTGTGGGCACCGCCGCCACGGTAAAAGGCGTAGATCAGAAAGAGCTGGAGGAAGACATCAAGGCGCAAATTATTTTGGGAAATACCTATCACCTCTTCCTGCGTCCGGGACTGGATGTGTTGCAAGGAGCCGGAGGCATACACAAATTCATGAACTGGCGCCACCCCATCCTTACCGACAGTGGGGGCTATCAGGTGTATTCCTTGGCCGACAACCGAAAGATTACCGAAGAGGGTGTGAAGTTTAAGTCGCACATTGACGGCAGCACGCAGTTCTTTAGCCCGGAATATGCCATAGACATTCAGCGCATAATAGGCGCGGACATCATCATGGCCTTCGACGAATGCACACCCTATCCCTGCCCGCCCGATTACGCCAGAAGGAGCATGCACATGACCCACCGCTGGCTGCTGCGCTGCATTGAGCAAATGAACAGCACCGAAGGACTTTACGGCTACCGGCAAACGCTTTTCCCCATTGTGCAGGGCTCCGTCTATCCCGATTTGAGAAAAGAAAGCGCCGAATTTATAGCCGCACAAAATGCGGAGGGCAACGCCATTGGCGGACTGTCGGTAGGCGAGCCGCACGAAGATATGTACGCCATGACCGACTTGGTGTGTCAAATTTTGCCCAAAGACAAACCCCGCTACCTGATGGGTGTGGGCACGCCGGAGAACTTGCTGGAATGTATTGCGTTGGGCATAGACATGTTCGACTGTGTGATGCCCACCCGAAACGCACGAAATGGCATGCTCTTTACCAGTGAAGGCATTATCAATATTAAAAATGCGAAGTGGAAAGACGACTACTCGCCTATTGATCCCAACGGAACTTCATTCGTAGATAGCTACTACTCGAAGGCCTATGTTCGGCACTTGATTATCTCCAATGAATATCTCGGAAAGCAAATAACCTCCATACACAATTTGGCCTTCTATCTGTGGTTAGTAGGCGAGGCACGAAAGCAAATAATGGATGGTACCTTCGCCGAATGGAAAAACAAAATGGTAAAAAAAGTAACCCAACGACTGTAGGTGAAAATTCTCGATAGATACATCCTCTTCCGGTTCTTGGGCACATTCTTCTTCACGATTGCGCTCATCCTAAGCATTTCCATCATCTTCGATATTTCGGAGCGACTGGACGATTTTCTAAGCAAGAGCGCGCCACTGAACGAAATAATATTCGAGTATTACCTCAGTTTTCTGATTTTTTACGGCAATCAGTTTAGTGCCCTCATCATCTTCATAGCGGTCATCTTTTTTACCAGCCGAATGGCAAACCTGACAGAGATCACCGCCATACTGGGCAGCGGCATCTCCTTCAATCGCTTTTTGCTTCCTTACTTTCTCGGTGCGTCTATTCTTGCCGGAATTAGTTTGTATTTCAATCATTTTCTCGTGCCTACCACCAACCAATCGCTCATTAATTTCAAGTTGAAATATGTAGACGATCCGGAAAGCATGCGCTACAAACATCTACACCGAAGAATTGACCCTACTAGCTATGTGTATTTCGAGAGCTTTAATGGCGAGCGAAATGTAGGGTACCATTTCACCCTCGAAAAATTTAAGGAAAACGAGATGCTATATAAACTCAGCGCCGACTTTGCCCGCTACGACAGCCTTCGCGGCATTTGGCGAATTGAGAATTTCACCGTGCGCACCTTTTCCGGCGATCAGCAACAGCTTTATAGAGGCCTGCAACTGGACACCATATTGGACTTTATTCCGGAAGATCTGGGCATACAAACCAAGAGCATTGAAACCATGACCTATCCGGAGCTTGTAAAATTCATCTCCGCCGAAGAAGCCCGCGGTTCAGAAACACTCAACCAGTCGTATATAGAGATGCACAAGCGAACGGCACTTTCTCTAGCCACCTACATTCTTACGCTTATGGCGGTCAGCATTTCTTTTAGAAAAAGGCGAGGAGGTATTGGGATTAACCTAGCCCTTGGTTTCGCGATTGTGTTGGTCTATGTATTCTTTATGCAAGTGAGCACCACCATGGCCACCAGCGGAAATCTGAGCCCATGGTTGGCGGTTTGGATGCCGAATATTGTTTTTTCATTAGTAGCACTATTCCTGTATGGCCGCGCTCTCCGATAACCTCAAAAACCAGCTGCACCTCCATTTCATTGTGTTCCTTTTTGGCTTCACAGGCATTTTGGGCGAGCTTATTACCGTAAGTGCCGTACCCTTGGTGTGGCACCGCATGTGGATGGCCGTGGCTACACTTACCATAGTGCTGCTAGCTATGAAAAAGAAGCTCCTAGTGCCGGCAAAAGAGATGGGAAAACTTGCGCTCACAGGCGTGCTTATCGCTTTTCACTGGATTACCTTTTTTCACGCCATTAAGGTGAGCAATGTCAGCATAACCCTTGCGTGCTTGTCGGCAGCGCCATTCTTCACTTCCCTGCTCGAACCCATCTTGTTCAGAAGAAAACTGGTGCTCGCCGAAATGCTTTTGGGCTTGTTTACCATTGTCGGAATATCGCTCATTTTTCAAGTGGGCGAGGCATACTATGCGGGAATTTTCTTTGCCCTCATCAGCGCTTTCTTGGCTGCTCTGTTTGCCGTAATCAATGGCACACATATCCGCCGCCACAGCGCCCAGGTTATTTCCTATTGGGAATTGTTGGGGGGCTTTTTGGCTACCACCTTATTCCTTTTGGCCATTGGTGAAATGAATTCGGAACACATTGCGCTTTCTACACACGACTTTTGGCTGATTCTCATTCTGGCCACTGTTTGCACAGCCTATGCCTTTATCGTCAGCGTTGGCGTTATGCGCGTGCTCAATCCGTTTACGGTGGTACTTTCCATCAACATGGAGCCGGTGTATGGCATCCTCCTCGCCTTCTTGGTGTTTGGTGAAAGTGAGAGAATGTCGGGAAATTTCTACTTCGGAGCGCTCATCATCCTATCCACCGTGTTCATTAACGCCTATCTGCGCAGACGTAGTCGCTTAAAGCCGGCTGCTGTGCACGAAGTATGACGGGAAAATTGCCTGGAAATCGGGAATCTCGCCTTCAAACAAGCCAAAAATAGTGCTACCACTTCCGCTCATGGCAGCATAGGTAGCTCCTTCGCGATAGAGTTTTTCTTTTATGTCCGATAAAACGGGGTGCTTTGCAAAAACGGGCTTTTCAAAATCGTTCACCAGCTTTTCTTTCCATTCGCTTATTGGCAATTTCACTACCTCGATAGGACGGAAAGCAGGCCTTCTTGGCGAAATGGCTTGATAAGCTTCGGCTGTGGAAACGTGCACGCCGGGGTAAATAAGCACAATGCCGAGTCCGGAAGTTGAAACCCTCACCGGCGATAGCACTTCGCCAATTCCGCTGGCGCTCCTGGGCGCATCTTGCAAGAAAAACGCGCAATCGGCACCAAGTTTTACGGCTGCCTCCTGCCAGAAAGGGCTGGCGGGTAATTCGAAAATATCCTTCAACATGCGCAGAGTATATGCTCCGTCAGCCGAGCCACCACCCAATCCGGCGCCCATGGGTATGCGCTTATGCAAATGTGCATCAACGCCGCCTATGCCATATTCTTCATGAACCAAAGCGTAGGCCTTCCCGATCAAATTGGGCCCTTCAGGAATAGCAATGCCACTGGTGCTCAAGCGAAGATCCGCATTGGAGGAAGGGACTATTTCAAGAATATCAGTAAGTGGAACGGGGGCAAACACCGTTTCGATATCGTGGTAACCATTTGCTCTGCGGCCAATTACCGACAATCCCAAATTGATCTTTGAAGGGGGGTAGCTTATCATGTTGCGAGTTGAATGGCCAAAGATAAGAAGCCCGCGCTCCTATGCAGATTTTTGTAATTTTCGCCCAAATCAATTGCTGTATGGAATACCTCGATTTTGAAATGCCGATTAAGGAAATAGTTGACCAAATCGCCAAAGCAGAACAGCTCGGAATAGAAACAGATGTTGATGTTTCAAAGACCATAAAAGACCTTCAGAAGAAGCTCGCAGAGAAAAAAAAAGAGATTTACAACAACCTTACGCCTTGGCAACGGGTTCAGCTCAGCCGGCACCCCAATCGACCTTACACGCTTGAATACATCAATGCTTTGACAGGTGGCGATTTCATGGAATTGCATGGCGACCGCGGCGTGAAAGACGACAAAGCCATGATAGGCGGTTTAGGTAGTCTAAACGGCCGAACAGTCATGTTTATAGGACAGCAAAAAGGCATCAACACCAAGATGCGTCAATACCGAAATTTCGGTATGGCAAATCCTGAGGGTTACCGAAAAGCCTTGCGCCTCATGAAAATGGCCGAAAAATTCAACAAACCAATCATTACTTTAATTGACACTCCGGGAGCCTTCCCCGGCTTGGAAGCCGAAGAGCGCGGACAAGGCGAGGCCATTGCCCGAAATATTTACGAAATGTTCCGACTAAAAGTTCCGGTGATTTGCCTCATTATTGGCGAAGGAGCTTCTGGCGGCGCCTTGGGCATTGGCGTAGGCGACCGTGTCTTGATGCTCCAAAACACTTGGTACTCGGTTATTTCTCCCGAAAGCTGCTCATCTATCTTGTGGCGAAGCTGGGAGTACAAAGAAATAGCGGCCGAGGCCCTGAAGCTGACAGCCGAAGACATGAAAAAGCTGAAACTAGTAGATGGCGTAATAAAAGAACCGCTCGGAGGTGCGCATTCCAACAAAGAAGAAATGTTCGAAATATTGCGAACAGAGCTTCAGAAGCATTTGGACAAACTGCTTGAAATGACGCCGGAAGATCGGATTGAAAAAAGGATTGATAAGTTCAGCAAAATGGGCGCCTACGCGTAAGCCTACTTGTTGTAGAGCAAATGAACCGCTAGCACACTATCGGGCGCTGTAAAAGAATATAAAGGCAATCCGCTTTGTGCGTCGAAGGAGCGTACCTGATTGCCAATGGCTGCTATTATTTCATTCCCAATCTTTTCATACACCAAGGCCTGCGCTTGCACGCCATCCACCAAAGGTGTGATGCTGTTTGTGCTGTATCTGTAAAACTGTATCCCCGTGCTCATGGCCAGCGCGTATGTGTCATTGGATATCTGACAGGCTGCAATTATCTGTCCGGGAGGCAATGACCTTGGCTGAAAAAACGCATTTTGATAATAATCGAAAACCCTTAATTGCCCCTGCCCTCCTTCATTCCACAATACAATAACATCATAATTCAATCGGGGTAAAATTTCAACAATGGCGCCACCTACGCTCACTTCTTTCATCACTCCTCCTGTCCTGGTGATGTACACCGTCATTCGCTTTGCAATTGGAATTTTGTTTTCCAAATAAGCGTACAACCTATCCGACACTTCCACCATCTTTCTTGCAGAATACTCCTCGAGAACCGCTCCATTGAATTTTTGAGCTCCGTATTCGTCATATCCCTTAATAAATCCCTCGAAATAGGAAACATACGACTGTGTCTTTCCCGTTACCATGCCATTGAAATAAGGAAAAGCGGTGCTGTTGTTGGCCGGAAAATCCCATAACACTTGATTGCTGTATAAGTCAATTGCGCTATAGCTTCCTTCTACCCTGCCGGTTACATACAGATGTCCGTATCTGGAGTTCACCCCACTTCCGGAATAGTCGCCCGAAAAGGACTGAATAAGCTGAGGACTTCCCGACCAAGGAAACGCATAGGCATTCACCACAGGACCCGATTGGCAAAGCCACAACAGCTTCTCGCGTTCTAAGGGCAGTTCGGCAACAAATATTTTCTGTGACTTAGAAGCAGTATTTTGACTATCGCGAGCCCATATATTCACGAAAAATTCTCCGGACGACAAATACTTATCCGTAATCACCAGCTCTACTTCAAAGGTGAAATCCTTCGGATTGGTAATCGCCGGAAATACCGGCCCTGAGCTGGTCGTGCCACTGCCTAAGAAATTAACTTCTACATGCCTAATGGCACTTTCGTCGCGTACCCGCGCCTTCACACGAACGGTATCTCCAACGGCGTAAAAACTGTATGGCGTGGGCAACTCGAAATCAATAATCGGCGCTAGCTGATCGCCCTTCTCGCACGCGCTAAATGAGAAAATTACTAACCACCCGGCTGTGAAGAAAGTAAAAAGGCGTTGATAAATATTCATGACATTACGTTTGGTTCGCCAAAACTGTAGCAGCTAAAATAGCTACTTTTGAAAGTATGCAGAAAACACAATTACCAGATAAAATTACAACTCCAAGAAAGGGGCGGGGACAGTTGATTGACCTCGAATTGGGTCGTATTCCACCACAAGCCCTAGAGCTTGAAGAAGCCGTTTTAGGCGCTTTGCTCATTGATAAAAACGCGCTTACCGAAACAGTAGAGATACTTTCTCCGGAGATTTTCTACAAATCTGAACACGCCATTATTTACAAGGCCATTCAGGAACTTTTTGCCGGCTCACATCCGGTGGATATTCTTACCGTGGCGCAGCATTTGCGCAAAACAGGCCTGCTCGAAGAAGTAGGCGGGGAATATTATCTCGCACGTCTTTCTCAAAAAGTGGCCTCGAGTGCCCATGTAGAGTACCATGCCCGAATTATTGTTGAAAAACATATTCAGCGATCGTTGATCTATGCAGCCAACGACATCATTCGTGATGCCTACGACGAAACCACAGACGTATTCGAATTGCTAGACCAAGCGGAAGCGAAAGTGTTCGAAATTGCGGAACAAAACATCAAGAAGGGTAGCGACACGGCAGAATCGTTAATAAAAGAGGCACTTCACAACATTGAAGAAATATCGAAAAAAGATAGTATGAGTGGTGTACCAAGTGGTTTCACCAAGATAGACGCCATTACATCAGGATGGCAAAATTCCGATTTAGTAATCGTTGCTGCTCGTCCCGGTATGGGTAAAACCGCCTTCGTGTTGAGCATGGCACGCAACATAGCCGTCGAATTCAAAAAACCTGTCGCCATTTTTTCTTTAGAGATGTCTTCTGTGCAGCTCATCACGCGTATGATTTCAAGCGAAACAGGAATTCCCGCCTCAAACCTTCGAAAAGGCAAATTGGAAGCGCACGAATGGCGGCAACTTTATGAAAACCTGCAAGGCCTGGAAAAAGCGCCAATTTATATAGACGACACTCCGGCATTGAAAATTTTCGACTTACGGGCCAAATGCCGTCGGCTAAAGGCACAGCACAACATTGAAATCATCATCATAGATTACTTGCAACTAATGACTGGCGGCGGGGATGGCAAAAACGGCAACCGTGAACAGGAAATAAGCATGATTTCACGCTCACTAAAGAGCATTGCTAAGGAGTTGAACGTCCCGGTAATTGCTCTATCGCAACTCAATCGATCAGTAGAAACAAGAACCGGTGCCAAACGACCGTTGCTCGCCGACCTTCGTGAATCGGGCGCTATTGAACAGGATGCTGATATTGTGAGTTTTATCTACCGACCGGAATATTACAAAATCACCGAGTGGGACGATACTGAAGGATCTTCGACGGTGGGTCAGGCCGAGTTCATTATTGCCAAACACCGGAACGGCAGCATTGAAAATGTCCGCCTGGGATTTGAGCCTCATTTAGCCAAGTTTTACAATTTGGAGCATAGATTGCAGTTTGAAGGTCAGTACGACAGCAAGATGAATAATGACGACCACAATGACAGCCATGACAGCAATGAGAATCCCCCTTTCTAAAATCCTCTTACTTTTTGGTTTTATCCTACTTTTTGGAAAATTGAATGCCGCGCACATTCTCATTCCAATGGATGAAGGCACCCAAAAAAATCACCTAAAGGCTTACGGAATTGCATATTGGACGCTAGAAAGAGAGGTGGAAGTGTTTTGGTTACTAAACTATCGAGGCGGAAGCTTCCTAATGGAGCGATACCCCGAAATAGAAAAAGAATGCCTCATCCGAGGGGTTAGCTTTGAAATAATTTCCGACGTTCAAGCCAATCAGATCCGGACAGAAATATCAAGACCGGAGGTAAATATGGACGCCGTTAAACTTGAAAAAGCTCCGCGAATAGCTGTTTACAGCCCCAAAAACCTAATGCCTTGGGATGACGCCGTAACATTGGCGCTCACCTTTGCTGAAATTCCTTATGATGTCATTTATGACGAAGAAGTCATGGCCGACTTACTTCCTCTATACGACTGGCTGCATCTCCATCATGAGGACTTTACAGGCCAGTATG
>CAZBBV010000033.1:0-10914 GCA_964490025.1 uncultured Cryomorphaceae bacterium
TCGTTGCGAATGGCGTTTGTTTTGCGTGAAGCAAAATACCCGTTGCCAGTTTATCATTCATGGCGTGTGAAAGATTGAGATTACCTTCATAGCGACCCATAGTGTTGGCATAGCCATTTAAATACAGTTTCTCACCCATGTAGGGTTTTCTCAATTCCACATTGATCTGTCCGGCAACGCTTTCATAGCCATTCACCACCGTACCTGCGCCTTTGGTGAGCTGCATGCTTTCAATCCATGGGCCGGGGGTATATTCAAGGCCAAAAATGGCGGCCAAGCCTCTGGTGTCGGGCATGTTTTCGCGTGTAATGAGCGTGTAGGGTCCGGCCAAACCGAGCATCATGATTTGCTTGGTGCCGGTAATGGCATCAGTAAACGATACATCCACCGCGGCGGTGGTTTCAAAGCTTTCAGACAGATTGCAGCACGCGGCTTTTAGCAATTCCCTTTCAGAAATCACCACCATTTTCTCAGCTTCTAATTGCTTTATCTCTGTTGTAAATACTTCTTCGACTACGGTAACCTCCATTAGGTCGCTCTGAGGAAAAAGGACTACTTCAATAAAGGTTTCATTTGATACTTCCAGAGTGTCGGGCTTAAAACCAACATACTGCACAATCAAAGTGCTGCTGTGTTTGTCTTTTGGAATTTTAAACTGTCCCTTGGCATCTGTAATGCCACCTGTAGCAGTTCCCTTCCAATACACATCTGCAGCCACAAGCACTTCTTTCTCGCCGGAAATACTTCCCCACACCTTCCCGCTTAAAAAACTCTGGGCCGAAACAGTGCATACACCAAATGTCAGGGCCAAAAGCCATGACAAGTTTTGAATAGAAAATTTCATGTCAATTTCCGATTAGTGCGGTGCCACTTCTAGGTACTGGCAGCATTCGGGAAGCTTCTTGTAATCTTCCGGCATGGCTTTCACCTTGTCGGTGTTGTGTCCGGCCTTGGCTATGCTCGTGTGAATATCCATTTCAGTGGCTTTGTCGGTTCGGTATACCACTTCCAAGATTTGGGTTTTCTGGTCCCATTGGGCATATTTTACCCCTTTCACAAAAGCTGCCTCTTCAATGCGCTCTTTGCACATGCCACACACACCCTCTACCTTAAATTTTAGCACTACGGTTTTGCTTCCTTCCGGGCTTTGTGCCTGAGCAGTGTTGAAAAAAACGAAACTGAATAGGATTGCGAAAACGCTTATTAAACTTTTCATGACTGATATTTATTTGTTGTTTACGAAAAAGAGAAACTGAATCAAAAAATGATGTTCAATTGCCTTACGCGTAAAATATCAGAGCTTGAATCTTAATGCGAATGTCTTTTCCGGAAATTAATGGAGGGCCGTTGTCACTGGCTTGCGCGATCTCAGCAAAATGTGTTTTGACAAGATCCTGAACTCCCAATTGGGTTGCCGGAACCAAAAGCCACGACAGGCCATTCGACTGAATGGACTTGGCCGACACCTGTTCGTCTTCCAAGCTCATGGAAACAGTTTCGGTATTGCAACACGGCATGGGCTCCTCTGCTCCGCATGCGCATGGGTCGGCAGCTACTAGTACACTAAGGGATGAAATTTCACCTAAACAATAGTGCGCCGAAACCGACAATCCCAAAGAAAGGATTAGATAGTAGCCGGCAAAAACGATATGTGAAAGCTTTTTCAACATGACCACGCAAAGGTATGGATTATATCAACCCAAGTGTTAAGGCTATGCCAATGGCTATGAGCATGAGACCTACAATGACTTGCACCGTTCTGAAAGTCACCTTTTTGATCAGCTTTTTGCCAATCATTGCTCCTCCGAAAGCGGCTAATGTGGCTACTATGAGCATGGTTTTGTGCATTTCAAAATCCACGAGCGACATTTTAGACCAATAAACCGGAATTCGGGTAATGTCTACCACCAAGGCAATGGCCACTCCCGTTGAAATGAAGGCTTCCTTACTAAGCCCAGCTCGAATGAGAAATATGGTACGCAAGGCACCTTGATGCCCGCTCAAACCACCGAAAAATCCGCTCAACACGCCGCCCGGAATCAAATATTTTGGTGCGAACTGAAAATTGCTCCACTTAGGGTTCAGTTCGGTGTAAGCAAAAAAGATCATGAGGACGCCTATGATTATCCTGAGCAAATCCGTTTCAAAACCGGCAAATGCAATAGTCTCGGTGATGGAAAGATTCATGAGCAGATAAGCGCCATAAGCCGCACCTGCAATTCCGGGAATTCCAAACCACAGAAAGGTTTTCCAGTGTACGTCGCGAAACAAGATTCCAAACTTAAATACATTGTTCAGGAAATGCACTACTGCGGTGAGGGCAATAGCCAAATCGACCGGAAAAAAGAAAATGAAAACCGGCGTGAGCAAGGTGCCCAAACCAAAGCCGGATATGAGGGTGATGAACGAGGTGACAACAGCCGCTAGCGCAATTACGATAATTTCAGTCATGTTCAAATATAACGAGTTGATCGTTCAGCGGATTCAATTCGGCCATTAAGAAATCTTTAAAACCGCGACCATGCGCTAAATAGAGTTCGCTAAAGTTCATGCGTCGCTCTTGCCAAACAGCCCCGGGATTAAGACCTTTCTTCATTTCGTCTAATTGTCTGAGTTGGTCGGAATGCTTTCTTTTCTCAGCTTTTAGCAAGCGTTTTTCGAGTCTGTCCAGCGACTTCAATTGCCGCGTCTCCTCTGCCCTCACGGCTCCTTCAAACGAGCCGTCGGTTTGCCTTGCCACGTCCAACAATTGATCGAAGACTCTCTGAATGGCTATCCTCTGACCGGAAAAGTCAATTTGAAGCTGACTCCACTCCTTGGTTTTCTCATTTCGAAGCGCTTCCATTGGCATAAAAGCTTGCTGCCAAGTACAATTGGTTTTCTTCATCAATCGGGCAGTTTTCCCGTTCAGCCATAAAGCCGAGTTGCGCAGCATAACTATCGGAAAAGGGATATTCACATAGCCAAACACATCTTTCAACTGAAGCCAATAGGCAAGTTCGGCCCCACCCCCTATATAGGCCACATTGGGTAGTATGCACTCCTGGTACAGCGGACGCAAGAGCACATTTGGCGAAAAACACTGATCGTCGAGTGCTTGCAACTGCTCAAGGGTAAATTCCCGCCCGGTTTCCGAAATGCGAAATCCGCCATGGTGCCGATCTATCCTCTCGCGCTTTTCATTCTCAAGCAAGAAAAGATTCACTTCTCTCGGATTTACCTGCACCTTATGATTTTCACTTAAAGTTTCAATAGCCCGCTTTGACTTAGTCAACACAAAGCCCTCTTCGAGTTCCTTGTTAACAATGGGACGAAACAACTTTTTCAGTTCTACATGGTCGGCATCAATCACCAAGAGGCCATCTTCCCCAAAAAAATGATGCACCAAATGACGGGTTGCTTCTGACAAACTTTTCTTTGAGTAAGCGGCTTCAAATATTTCAAGAAGCTCTTTTGCCTTTGGCCCATTGCCCATCAGTTCCCTCAGCTTTGGCATAAGTGCCAGTGCCGGCGCGGCATCCATTCGCCCCACGGCATCTCCATAAGGCTGTGTTGCTTCAAGTTTGTTCTCTCCGAAAAAGAAATGGTTCACTTCTTCATAGTCATGGTCCTCAGTTGCCATCCAAAACACCGGAATAAACTGTTTATCGGCAAACTGCTTATTCAATGCTTCCGCCAATTGAATGGTGTTCACAATCTTGTACCAGAAATATAGCGGCCCAGTGAATAAATTGAGTTGGTGGCCTGTAGTCACCGGAAATGGGTTTTGGTCGAGCAGTTTGGCTATTTGTTCTTTGGTCCTTTCATTTGAATAGGCAGCATATTGTTCCTCAAGCACTTGTGCCAACACTTTCCTCGTGGTCTGTGGAAAATTTTCCCTAGCCCGCATGGCGCTATTAAATCCTTCTGTACCGGGAAAGTGGTTCACCAGAGGCTGAAGCAACGGCGATTCGTTCAGATAGTCTAGTGCTATTCTCACGTAGGTATTGGTGAGCTCGGGGGCTATTCGGTGAATTGTCATGGTTATGAATGACAAATTTCCTGCGCCAATTGTTCCAAGCGCATATTGTCAAAATTTCCCGAGCTCATCAGCAGCAGATTGCTGTCCTTCCAGCTGAGCGAAAGCAAATATTCTCTTAGCATAGCGCTATTTTCAAAAACCATAAGCCTATCGTTGGCAAACGCCTCTCGAACCAATGTAAGGTTCAGGGGCGGAAGTTTTTTGTGCGCTACCGCCTCTGGGTTGTAATACACCACTGCCTGATCGGCCGCATCCAGTGCGCCACGATACTGCTTTATAAACTCCGGATTGAGGCTGCTAAAAGTGTGGAGTTCTAAACAAGCAACAAGTTTGCGCTCCGGATGCAATTCCTTTAGTGCTTTGGTAGTGGCTTCCACTTTGCTGGGGGCATGAGCGAAGTCCTTATACACCTTGGTTAAACTGTTCGATCCAATCAGTTCCAAGCGCTTGCTTGCACCACCAAAACTGGCAATGGCCTCATAAAATTCCTCGTCGGTGATGCGCATTTGGTTGCAAATCAATCTGGCGCCTTCCAAGTTTAGCAGGTTGTGCGCTCCAAACACTTTCAAAGGCACCTCACCCTCAAAAGTATCGAGCCACACACTTCCTTCCCGCGTTTGGTAATCGGGTGTGCGATACGGAAACTTCTTTATTTGCGCAGGATGTGAGAGGACCAAATCGCGAAGCACGGTGTCCTCTTCGTTGTAAATGACAACCCCGCCGGGCTCCACCACATCCAGCAGTTGCTTGAATTGGTCTACATACATATCAAAGCTTGGAAATACATTGACATGATCCCACGCAATGCCGCTTATCAATGTTATGTTGGGCTTATAGTGAATAAACTTAGGCCTTCGGTCAATGGGTGAAGAGAGATACTCGTCGCCTTCCAATAACATGAATTCTAAATCGTCAGAAATACGCACCATGGTTTTGAAGCCTTCCAGTTGCGCACCTACCATGTAGTCGCACTCCATGCCGTGGTAATGGTGCACGTGCAAAATCATGGAGGTAATGGTCGTTTTGCCATGACTTCCGGCTATCACTACCCTGGTTTTCAGCTTGCTTTGCTCATACAAATATTCGGGGTAAGAAAATATCGGAATACCCAAAGCTTCTGCCGCTCTTAGCTCAGGATTGTCCTGTCGGGCGTGCATGCCCAATATTACCTGATCGGGTTTATCGCGAGTAATTTTCTCCGGAAACCAGCCTTCTTCTTCCGGAAGTAGGCCCTCATTCAGCAGCCTGGTTCTTGAGGGTTCGAATATTTGATCGTCGCTGCCGGTTACCTTGTGCCCCGCTTCGTGCAAGGCCAGTGCTAGGTTGTGCATGGCGCTTCCGCCTATGGCTATAAAGTGGATGTGCATATACTTTGTTTGCTAGGCAATATTATGAATTCGCGTGGAGCACACACAATCCCTATTTTAGCACAAAACAAGCAGCATGCAATTACACAGCATTCATTCCGGAAATTTCAAATTGGATGGCGGCGCCATGTTTGGCGTAGTGCCCAAGTCACTATGGCAGCGCAGCAACCCTGCAGACGACAACAACCTTTGCCCTTGGGCCATGCGCCTACTGCTCATAGAAACGGATGGGCGACTAATATTAGTTGATACCGGTATTGGCAACAAACAAGACCAAAACTTCCTGAAGCACTATCACCTTTTCGGCGAAACCAGTTTGGACAGCGAATTGAAGAGAATCGGCATTCACCGAGATGATATTACGGATGTATTCCTCACCCACCTACATTTCGATCATTGCGGCGGAGCATTGGAACTCAATTCCAATGGCAACCCGGTGCCATCTTTCAAAAATGCAGTGTATTGGAGCAACGAGCGCCACTGGCAATGGGCCACACAACCCAATGCCCGTGAAAAGGCTTCTTTTCTAAAAGAAAATATCTTGCCCTTGCACGAAAGCGGGCAGCTTCGGTTCATTCCCCGATCAGGCGAAGCAAAAACCAATTGGTTGCCAAATATTGATGTGCTGTTTGTGGATGGACACACCGATTCGCAAATGCTTCCACTGATCAGCCAGCGTGGAAAGAAAATACTTTACACCGCCGACCTGTTGCCCAGCACAGGACATATTCCGCTTGCCTGGGTGATGGGCTACGACACACGGCCGCTCATTACACTCGACGAGAAAAAGCGCATTCTGGAAGAAGCGGCGAGAGAAGAATGGGTGTTCTTCCTTGAGCACGATTTTTATAATGAATGTTGCTCATTAGAGCAGTCGGAAAAGGGAATAAGGCTCAAAGAGGCATTTCCTCTTTCTACTTTTTAGGCTATTAGTTTTGGGGCTCAACGCTTCGCCAAGAGCCCACTTCGTCAAGAAGCTGAACTACCAAGGCTTCAAGGGTTTTCAGTGAAGGGTCGCCATTGAAGCGATTCACAATTCGCTTTTCTTTTTCTCCCCACAACACGGAGAATATGGTGCTCGGCAGATCGGTCACCGGACCGTCGTATTCATCTTGAAGCATAAAAAAGCGCATATCACGCAACTGGTTTTCTAGTCGAATAAGTTGACCCTCACTGATTTCTCCTTCGTACACGCCCATCCTATCTACAAATCGAATTCCTTCATAGATCACTTTTCCATCCGAGAAGATTTGAACCTTGTCCGTAGGGCACATTCCAAAACATGGCGTGCGCTCCATGGTGAAATAGAGCGTGTCTACTTCATTGCTTTTTATGGGCGTATCAGTTGTGTTTTGTGCTTCTTTCTGTGTGTTGCAGGCCAACGTGAGAAAAGCAGTTAGTACAATTGGGATTAAGTATCTCATGCTGAAATTGATTTGTTGAGAAAGGTGCAAAAAAAAAGCCATCAGCCTAGGGCTGATGGCTTTTTATGAGAATTATGTTGATTACTTCATGTATCCGTTAATGAACATGGCTTTGGTGCCTTCCATTTTCCAGATCACAGTAAGCACTTTGTATCCGGGACGAACATTCACAGGCTTGGTAAGTGTGAAGTTCAAAGTGTATACATCACCGGCTGAAACCGAACTTACAGGCAATTGCTCGCCCCAAGTTCCAAGTCCGTCGCCATGCGCAATGATTGCATGAGAATGTTGGAAAACGCTGTTTGCCTTAATCAGGTTGCCGGATGCAACCGGAGCTGCATCTACTTTCCAGTAGGTTGTGTTCACACTCTGTGAATTCAATTTATTCTCCAAGCGACCGGTAAAATCAGACTGCAACAAAGAACCTGAAGCAGGCTCATCACCATTTATGAAGTATACGTTCATGAAATATTGACCATTGTCGTTGTTGTAGAACTTCACTCTCGATTTAATAGAAAGCTTTGTTCCGGCATCTGTGTACTCATGACCCACACCTGCAGTAGGCGTTTGTGAGCCAATGGTCATCACATAACCCTCCGGACTTTGGCTGG
The DNA here is from genome assembly GCA_964490025.1 of uncultured Cryomorphaceae bacterium. Taxonomy (GTDB): domain Bacteria; phylum Bacteroidota; class Bacteroidia; order Flavobacteriales; family ECT2AJA-044; genus CAZBBV01. The sequence goes on from CAZBBV010000033.1 coordinate 7,424, forward strand.
CATTCTGGTTACCTACGTAGAAGTTAGGCACACCGCTGGAAGGAAAGTTTTGCTTCCATGCAGTTGCTGTAGGCGTTTCCAATACATCTCCTGTATGGATTCCAACGGGCAAAGAGTAGCTGTAGTTATGCTCAATTTGCATTAGTTTTTCGGTTCCATTCGGACACCATCCGCACCAAGCTCCGGTTAAGTCGGTAACAAGGGCGCGCTGAATTTGCACGGGATCTAGAACTCCAATAGCTCCTCCGTCTTTGTCTTTTTTACAGGCCGAAAGCATCAAGGCCACAGCACCCATGAATAGAAGTGTTTTTTTCATAATTCTTGAATTGATTTAAACAATTAGATTTCAAAGATAGAAGTAATTGTAACAAATCACACCAAACTTACTTTTTGATCTGTTTTTTTTGCTGCTCTTTCATTACATCCTCTAGTCTGCGTTGAAAACGATTCCCAGTCTTTTTAGGTTGGGCCTTCTTTTCTTGTAGTTGCGCATGTATGGCTTCTTCATCAATAAAAAAGCGGCGAATGGCCCATTGTTGTCCGAAAGAGATCACATTGGCTAGGAAGTAATAGTAGCTCAAGCCGGATGCGTAACTGTTAAACCAAAATAGCATCATGAAAGGCATTAAGTAGGTAATAATCTTCATTTGGGCCGCCATAGCACCACCTTGCTGTGGGGTCATGCTTTGGTTGATCTTGGTATAAAAGAACAATGAAGCAGCCATCAGAATGGTGAACAAGCTGATATGATTTCCGTAGAAGCTGCTTATAAGTGGAATATTTCCGGCCCAACTATAAATGCTGTCGTAGGAGGATAAGTCGTCTGCCCAAAGGAAGCTTTGTTGACGCAACTCAAAAGATGCCGGGAAAAACTGAAACAGCGCAATGAGGAAAGGAAGCTGGAAGAGCATAGGCAGGCAGCCGCCCAAAGGATTGGCCCCTGTTTGTCTGTACAACTCCATCACCGCCTGCTGGCGTTTCATTTGGTCTTCGTGCTTTTTGTTTATCTCATCAATCTCGGGTTTCAGCACCCGAATCTTCGCCATGCTCACATAGCTCTTGATCTGGAATGGGAATAGAATGAGCTTAATGAGAATGGACATAATCAGGATGATGATGCCATAATTCAGGTTCATTCCGTCGAAGAAATTGAACAATGGAATTACAAACCAACGGTTGACCCAGCCGAAGATGGCCCACCCTAAAGGCACCACTTCGTCGAAGTCGAAGCCCAGTTCATTGAGTGTACCAAAATGATTGGGCACAAAGTACCAATGCATGTTTACAGCGTCTGCCGGCAACTCGAGCACTGCATTGTAGGCCACCGTATGGTTCTTCTCCGATTCGGGCAGGGTGCTTACAGCTATGTCCGCCTTACTCACATTGCTATCGAATCTGAGAAAGGTGGTGAAAAACTGCTGTTGGAAGCCAATCCATTGAACATTGGCAATCTGCTCATTGTCGTCGCCCATTCTTGACAGGTTGTCCACCTCTTCATCAGAAAAATAGAACATGGTGCTTTTGCTGCGCTCCATTTTCATGTCCTTTTCCAAATGGTAGGCATCCAACGACCAATTCAGGTTATTGCCGCCAATAGGCTTTAACCCATTGGGAACAATTGAAAAATCTACTTGAAATTGCGAGGAATCAGAGAGGGCATATCGATATTCCAAAGACGAGCCATTCTTGTGCGAAAGTCGATAAATGGCCTCTGAATCGCTCTTTTTTACCAACTCGAAAATCAAATCTGAACTTTTCACTTGCTCGCCTTCTCCGGTAAGTAGCAAGCTGAAATCGGAACGGTCGGGATCGATAAGTTCGAGCGCTCCACCACCATAGGTCTTATAATCTTTAAGCACCGCACTGGTCATTCGCGCCCCTTTTGCCGATATCTCAATTTTCAATTTGTCGTTTTCGAGGATAGCGTCCTTTTGAGTGTCAGGCAAGCCGAAAACACGCGCCTGTAGTCCATTGGAAGGGGCCAGCGTATCCACCACAGCTTCTTCCACAACGCTTGCGGGGCTACTTATGGCCTCATTCTCCTGAACCTTCTCGGTGTTGGTTTGCGTTTCTACCGGAGCATCTGCGCCACCGGAATACATCATCCAAACGAGAATAACCCCAATAAGCACCATCCCTATGATGGAGCTGAAATCCGTTTTATTGTTCATTAAGCCTTGTTTTTATGTACTACAGCTGCCGCAACGAAACTCTTAAATAGCGGATGCGGATTGGCTACTGTGCTTTTGTATTCGGGATGAAATTGAACGCCAATAAACCAAGGATGATTGGGCAGCTCAATAATTTCTACCAAGTCGTTCTTGGTGTTTATTCCGGAAGTAAGCATTCCGGCGGTGTTATACTCTGCTCTGTAGGCGTTGTTGAATTCGAAGCGGTGACGGTGGCGCTCTGATATGGTATTCATTCCGTACACCTTTTTCGCCAGACTACCTTCTTCCAGCGTGCAATCGTAGGCGCCTAAGCGCATGGTTCCACCCAGTTCCTCAATGCTTTTTTGGTCGTGCATCATGTCGATTACCGGATCGGGGGTGTCTTTGTCAATCTCAGTTGAATGTGCTTTTTCGAGATGCAGCACATTTCTGGCAAATTCCACCACAGCCATTTGCATACCCAGACAAATTCCAAAGAAGGGCAAGCCTTTTTCCCTAGCGTCTTGTACTGCCTTTATCTTTCCTTCTATTCCACGCATGCCAAATCCGGGAGCAACGATTAATGCATCCAATCCGGAGAGCATCTCTTCCACATTCTCAGGCTCAAGGTGTTCGGAGTGTATCCACTTCACATTCACACGGCATTCGTTGGCCGTTCCGGCATGTATCAAAGCTTCATTGATGCTTTTGTAGGCATCCTTTAACTCTACGTACTTGCCAATCAGGCCAATGTTTACTTCACTTTTTGGGTTTCTCCAGCGGTCGATAAAAGTTTCCCATTCCCGCATGTCGGCCTCGTTGGCATAAGGAAGTCCAAGCCTTTTCAGCACCACTTCGTCCAATTTCTCTTCGCGCATCATGAGCGGCACCTCATATATAGAGGATGCGTCTATACTTTCTATTACCGCTTCTTTCTTCACATTGCAAAAGAGGGCAAGCTTGGCGCGCATGTCATCCGACATGTGGTGCTCCGTGCGGCACACCAAAATATCCGGCTGCACCCCACTTTCTTGAAGCATTTTCACACTGTGCTGCGTGGGCTTGGTTTTCAACTCGCCGGTGGCGCTCAGGTATGGCACCAGCGTAAGGTGGATCACCAGGCTATCGTCGCCCAGTTCGTAGGTAAGCTGGCGCACAGTTTCTATGTATGGTAGCGACTCAATGTCGCCCACGGTGCCACCAATTTCTGTAATTACAATCTCGTATTTCCCGCTTTTGCCCAGCAGCACCATGCGGTTCTTTATTTCATCTGTGATGTGGGGTATTACCTGCACCGTTTTTCCGAGGTACTCTCCCCTACGCTCTTTTTCAATCACCGAT
>CAZBBV010000034.1:0-3764 GCA_964490025.1 uncultured Cryomorphaceae bacterium
CATTTCAAATTTTGCCAATAGCGTGCTAATGGTTTCCAAAAGCCACACGCCGAACACCAATCCGGCCATACCGGCAATGGTGGTGAGCGTGGCCGCCTCGAGCATAATTTGCTGAATGATGTTGAAAGGCGTGGCGCCCAGAGCACGGCGGATGCCTATCTCCTTGGTGCGCTCTTTTACCACCACCAGCATGATGTTGCTAATGCCAATAACGCCGGCAAATAGCGTGAGAATGCCTACGAAAAAGCTCAAAAGCTTGATGGCCAAAAACAAGTTGGACATGCGCCCGAATTGCTCTTCCAAATTCTCGGTTCCAAAGGCGCGGGTATCGTCCGGATGAACGGTGTGCCGCTCTTTGAGCAGGGCAATTACTTTCTCTTCCATTTCCGAAACCTTCACGTCCGGTTGGCTCAATAGGGCCATCCAGCCTAGGTTTTCGCCGTAGTTAAATGCCTGCTGAAAGGTGGTGAAGGGCACTGTGATGGCTTGTGTGTCCTCAATAGCGTTTTCTCCTTTTTTCTTGCTTTTGTACAGTCCCACTACCTTAAAATACACCCCGTTGATCATGACGTGCTGATCAATAGGGTCTTCACCGGGCTCAAAAAGGTATTGGTACACGGCTTCGCCGATCACGGCCACTTTTCGTTTTTGCTCAATGTCCAGTTGGTTGATGAAACGGCCTTGTACAATGTTTTTGGGTTCTATGATGTTGTATTCCGGATAATCGCCATACACGCCAAATGCGCCGGTTTTCAATCCGCGGGTCACATTGTTGCCGCCGCGCCAGCCGCCCAATTGGTTTCTTGGTGACACGATTTTTGCCTCCGGCACATTGTCGTAAATGGCTTGCACGTCATCCGTTTTTAGCCAAAACCACCTGCCTCTCACAAAGCCTTTGTAGGGTATGCTGGTGCGCTGCGACCACAGGAACATGGAGTTGGTGGCAAAATCGCCCATGTCCTGCGAAACGCCATTGCGCAGCCCATTGCCCGACCCCAGCATGATGATGAGCATGAAGATGCCCCAAAACACGCCAAAGGCCGTGAGAAAGCTGCGCAGCTTGTTTTTCGACAAAGCGCTTATGATTTCCTGCCAGTTGTCTTTGTCAAACATTTATTCGTCTCTTAGGGCTTCAATGGGTCGAATGGAGGCTGCTTTTTTTGCCGGGAAAAATCCTGCGACTGCCCCAGCCAATATGAGTAAAATGGTGGCATACACTGCGGTGCTGATGTCCACTTCGGGTTTGTTGAACATGGGTGTATCCGGCGGTAACATGCCTCCCACAAACTCCAGCAATGCCACGCCCACCACCATGCCTGTGTATCCGGCAAAGGCGGTGATTACAATACTTTCCTGAAGAATGAGGCTAACCACGCTCCATGGCGTAGCGCCTAAGGCCTTTCGTATCCCTATTTCTTTGGTGCGCTCTTTTACCACAATCATCATGATGTTGCTCACCCCCACAATGCCGGCAATGATGGTGAAGATGCCCATGACCCACACAAAGATGTTGATGCCATTAAACACATTCATTATTTGCTGGAAGTTTTCATTGTTGTTCCACACAAAAATGCCACGCTCGTCATCCGGATGTACGTCATGTGCGCGCACCAGTTCATCACGTATTTCTTGGGTCATTTCGGTGGTGCGCTCCAGCGGCAGGTCGCCGGTGGTGACCATGATGTTGTGTACTTCGTTGTTGCGACCAAATATTCGCTGTGTGGTGGTCACAGGGGTGTAGATTACGCGTTGTTCCCATTCGCTGCCTGAGTCGTCGAACACGCCTACAATCAGAAAGGGAATCTTGAAAATATTGAGATATTCGCCTATGGGGTCTTTTTCTTTGAATATATCGGTGGCTACCAATTTTCCAATCACACACACCTTGCGGAGCTCCTGAAGGTCGAGGTGGTGCAGGTATCGTCCTGAAATAATCTCTGTGTTTTCGAGCTTCGCATGGTCGGGATGCACACCGCGAAGGGAGTAAGTGCCGGTTTCGTTGCCATAAGCCACTTGGGCACTCCATAAATTTATACGAGCAGTCTTGTATTCAATTCCGTCCACATCTCTCAGAATGTTGTCGTAGTCTTCATTCAGAAAGGCAATTCGCCGCCCCGATTTGTAGCCTGCATGTTCCATAGCGGTGAGGCCATTGCGTGCCCAAATGGAGTTAATCGCGTCGTCATTAAATTCAGCAGAAACACCATTCTGCAATCCCTTTCCAGCGCCCAGCAAAATGATGAGCATAAAAATGCCCCAGGCCACGCTGAACCCCGTGAGAAAGGTTCGCAGCTTGTTTTCCTGAATGGTGTTCAGGATTTCCTGCCATTTGTCGCGGTCAAACATGTTCCGTAATTCGTTCTACCAGTCCATCTTTCAGGTGAATAATTCTTTCGGTCATATTGGCAATATCGTGCTCATGTGTCACGATTATCACCGTTTGCCCTTGTAGGTTGATGTGTTTTATCAGTTCCATCACTTCATGGCTGGTCACCGAATCGAGCGCCCCGGTGGGCTCGTCGGCCAGCAGCACCTGCGGCTGGGTGATCAACGCCCGGGCTATGGCCACGCGTTGTTTTTGTCCTCCCGAAAGTTCGTTCGGCATGTGGTGCGCCCAATCTTTCAGCCCCACCATTTCTAGGTATTCCATGGCCAGTTGGTTTCTCCTTTTGCGGGGAATCTTCTTGTAATAGAGCGGTAGCGCTACATTCTCCAGCGCATTTTTATAGTTAATCAGGTTAAAGCTTTGAAAAATGAAGCCGATAAACTGATTGCGTAGGGCGGCCGCTTTTGTTTCTGTTAGGTCTTTGATCTTCAGCCCGTTTAGCACGTATTCGCCTTCGTCGTGCCAATCGAGTAGCCCCAGAATGTTGAGCAAAGTGGATTTCCCGGAGCCCGAACTTCCCATGATACTTACCAACTCACCTTTTTGAATGGTAATGTCCACTCCCTTAAGCACCTGCAATTGGTTGTTGCCCATTTGGTAGGCTTTCTTAATGTCTTTTAATTGGATAATTGGGAAACTCACAGATGGTAAAGTGTTAGGAAAGGGTAATCATTCGGCATAAATACGCATAAGGCATGACAGGCAGAAGGATTGTTGGAACGCCTTTTTTGTTCTTTGGATTTATTTAACAGGAGCTTTCGAGAATTATTATTTCTCATTCAAGAGCATGCGTGCGGTGGCCACCGAATGTATGCTGCCAAAATCGGACTGAAGAAACTTGAAATAGGCCGCAATGCCAATCATGGCTGCATTGTCGGTGCAATACTCAAACTTGGGAATGCACACGCGGCAATTCCGGTCTTTTCCCAATGCTTCGAATGCTAGACGCAAGGCTGAGTTTGCGCTCACACCGCCTGCCAGGGCTATATTCTCCACTTTGGTTTGTGTAATGGCTTTTTTCAATTTGTCTATCAAGATGTCCACAATGGCTTTTTGAATGGAGGCGCAGAGATCGGCCATGTTTTGCTGCACGAACGAAGGGTTGGCCTTCATTTCTTTTTGTAGAAAATAAAGAAAGGAGGTTTTCAGTCCGCTAAAGCTAAAGTCCAATCCCTCTATTCTTGGCTTGCTAAACTGAAATTTATTGGGATCGCCGCTCTGCGCCAGGCGGTCAATTTCCGGGCCGCCGGGGTAGGGAAGGCCCAGTATTTTAGCGCATTTATCGAAGGCCTCACCCGCGGCGTCATCAATGGTTTGTCCTATCAATTCCATTTCAAAATGGCTTTTTAGCAAAACGAGTTGTGTGTGTCCGCCGGAA
>CAZBBV010000034.1:3774-7163 GCA_964490025.1 uncultured Cryomorphaceae bacterium
GTGTATTGTATCTCAATAATTCCAATAAAGATATCTACAAAGCCCAACTCTAAAAAGGCGGAATCACAGGAACCGTTGTGGATATTCGCTTAATTTTCAAAATGGCTTTTGAGCAAAACGAGTTGTGTGTGTCCGCCGGAAACCGTGAGACATAGAAATGGAAATTCCGGCACCGGCGAGCCATCTTTTATGAAGTGCGCCAGGATGTGGGCTTGCATATGATTGACCTCAATAAGAGGCACTTGCAATGCCAGACTCAGCGATTTGGCAAATGAGGTTCCCACCAAAAGAGATCCCAACAATCCGGGCCCTTTGGTATAGGCAATGGCGTCCAAATTATCGAGCCTAACATTTGCTACTTTTATGGCCTGATCGACCACGGGAACAATATGCTGCTGATGCGCACGGGATGCGAGTTCGGGAACCACGCCGCCAAAATTTCGGTGTACTTCTTGCCCAGCAGTAATATTGGACATCACAATGTCGTTGGCCAATACGGCCGCCGAGGTGTCGTCGCAGGAAGATTCAATGGCAAGTATGAAAATGGGTTTCTTCATCAGAGGGACAAAAGTAAATTTAAGGAGCTATTAAAAGGCTAAAGAAAATATTATTCGCTTTGGCCATCACGGTCATTTTTCTGTTCCTATTGCTGGGGGCAATCGCCTATATGCCGTGGGTGCAAACTTTTATAGCTGAGATTGCCACTGTTCAATTGTCCAAGAAATTGGGAACCACTGTAAAGGTGGAAAGAGTGCATCTTCGTTTTATCAATAGTGCCGATTTAGACGGGCTGTACATTGAAGATTTTCATGGCGACACCCTTCTATATGCTCCAAAATTCAGAATAGATATCAAGCACTTGCTTTTTGGGCGTCAGGATTTTAATGTCAAAAAAGTGTTTGCTGAAATAGAACGGGTGAACCTGATACGATATGCGGACACGGAAAAGTACGACTATGAGTACATGCTCGACTCCTTGGGCATGAACGACCCCGATACCACGGACCTTGAGCCTTTCAACGGGCAAGTGACCTTGCAAAACTCCTTTGTGTCGCTTGGCAGATTTAGGATGGAAGACCGCCACGACAGCTCCCTGACCACATTGTCGGTTGACAATGCACGACTTAAACTCTCGGATGCCTTTTACAAGTCGGATACTTTGCAGGTTGAACTTCAAGAATTGTCGTTTGTGCTGAACGACACCATAACGGTGAACGGACTTAGTGGAAACTTTAGGATGAACGAAAGCAGCATGAGCTTCGACGATCTGCGCTACTTCATGCCTGAGGCGGAGCTTTTGGGCGATATATCCGTTAGCTATCCGGCCGAGAAACCCATTTGGGTCGACTATTCTTTTTCCACCGCCCAGTTGAACATCACCAACTTACTCCTTCGCCCGGAGTTTTTCTACAAATTTCTTGGCGAAACGGTGGAAAAGGAAGTGCTGATGACCGGCAGCATACGCGGAAACCTGGACAGTGTTTCGCTTGATAATTTCATGGTTTCGGGAATTAACAACACCGTGGTGTCGCTGAGCGGAGAGGCCAGTGTTTTGACTTCCTTAAAAGAACTGAACTTCCGGCTCAACATTCACGAACTAGAAACGGACAGCACGGACATACGCCACATCATGGCCTTTTTTACTACCGACAAGGTTCCTTCGGAAGTACTTTCTCTCGGACGAATAAATGTGAGCGGATTTTTGCAGAAAGAAGGAATGAAAATAGACTCGCGCCTTGAAATAGCCACCCAGGCGGGAAGCGCGGAAGTGAAAATGGCGTCGATTATGGACAGCACCTACGTTCGTTCATTGAAAGGAAGTATTGCCACTGAGAGTGTTGATCTTCAGAAAATATTAAGCAACAACCAATTGGGCATGCTGTTCAGCCGTTTTGATATTGAGGCAACCAATCCTTTTGATAATAAGGCAGTATGGATAGTAGATGGTGTGATACCGCACGTGGACTACAACCAAGTGGCTTACAACAATATCAGTCTTGAAGGGACGCTAACGCGCCAAAGCTTTGATGGCTTTTTCGAAGTGAATGACGAATTGCTAAAAATGACTTTTGAGGGGATTGCGGTGGTGGATGATGCCCATAGTAAGTATAGCTTTCGCATGCATGTGGACGAAGCCGACCTGGCAGGCATGGGACTGGTAGACCTTGATTCGACCTTTATCGTGAGTACCAATATTGATATCGACCTGGAAGGGCCCGATTTGGAACACACGCGCGGTGAAGGGCAGATATACGAAACCACCATCATGACCTCCACGAACTACCACTTTATCAACGATTTTGCCTTGTTGATGAAGGACAGCTTGGAGAACACTTTTATTTCTATCGAGTCCGACATTCTGGACGGCTACCTTTATGGCGATTTCCAAATAGTGCATCTCCCGGCAGTAATTGCAGGCTTTGTGGATCAGTACTTTACCGGCATTCCGGTAGAAAAATCGACTGTGGATGAAGAATTGACCTTTCAGTTCCGCTTTTGGGACATTTCTCCCGTTACCCGAATTTTCGTTCCGGAGCTATATGTAGAACCGGGCACCGAAATCAATGGCCGAATCAGCACCGAAGAAAACAGAATTGAAGCCATCCTTAACACACCGGGCGTTCAGTTTGGCGATAAGCGGTTTCACCAGGTGAGCATTTATGCCGACAACCGATTGGACAGAATAAACCTGAATGCAGACATAGCCTACATACAGGTAGGCGAAATTGTAAAAATTCCTACCATCCGAATGGAAAATTACCTTCAGCATGATACTGCTTGGGTGGATTTCAAATGGGGGGTAAGAGACTCGAGCGTGCGTGGACAGATAGCGGCCTACATCAACAAGCCCGACGAAGAAACCACCATTTGGGGATTTTTCCCAACTAAGTTCAACCACATGGACAGCCTATGGAACATAGCGGGGGATAATTACTTTGAACTAAAAGGAAATAGACTGGAAGTGCGGAATTTCCATCTGTACAGCGCTATGGAATCGTTTAAGCTCAACGGTGTGGTGAGCGAGAATCCGCTTGACTTTATCGAGCTTGAGTTAGAGCGCTTCGATTTGTCGTGGCTCAATCCGCTTATAGACGATCCGGACACCAAGCTGTTTGGCGAAACAAACGGGAAAGTGAAGCTATACGGCTTGTATTCTGATCCTTATGCCATTTCCGACCTTCGTATTACAGACCTTACCCTCAATTCAGAATTACTAGGCGATTTTACCATAGCCACCAGCTGGGAGGAGGAGCAACGAGGTATTGGCATTACCTCAGCCCTGCTTATTGATGGCAAAAAGACACTTGATATTGTTGGCGCCATTTTTCCTTATAGCGAAACTCCATTTGGCGGCGTGCGCATCCGTTTGGACGACCTAGAAGCCTATA
>CAZBBV010000034.1:7173-10252 GCA_964490025.1 uncultured Cryomorphaceae bacterium
CTCGAGCTACACGGCTTCTTTCATGGAAAATCTGCGTGGTAAGATTAATGGAAACATGGAGTTCAAATTTGTGAAAGGCGAGCCTGTGCTGCTTGGTCAGCTGGATATAAAAGACGCCACCTTTACGCTACCCGAAACGCAGGTGAACTACATGTTTGAAGGAGTTTCGACGGTGAAGTTTACTGAAAATGAAATTTCATTTAGTGACATAAAGCTGAAGGATACCAAATACGGCACAAAGGGAAAAGCCAGGGGCAAGATAAACCACAAGAATTTGGGCAAATGGTCGCTGGACATCAATATAGAGGCGAACAACCTGTACGCCATGAATACCACCGAGTCGGACAACGACAGCTACTTTGGGCAAGCCTATGCTACCGGTACCATCCGAATACACGGACCTATCAGCAAAATGATGATGAGAATTGATGCCAAGGCCGAACCGGGAACGCATTTTTATCTACCGCTTTACAGCTCGTCAGAAGTGGGCGAAAACAGTTTTGTATCGTTTGTAAAACCGGACGAAGTATCGGCCATAAACCGCAGCAAAGGACTAAGAGACAACAAGACCTCCACTTTTGAGATGATCTTTAACCTCGAAATCTCACCTTCGACCGTTGTGGAGCTAATTTTCGACCCAACCACAGGCGATATCATCAAGGCGACAGGAGGCGGAAACATGTCCGTAAGACTTACACCTGAATACGACATCATCATGTATGGCGACTACACCATTGAGTCCGGCGATTATCTTTTTACACTGCAAAACCTTTTGAACAAGAAGTTTGAGCTAAACAAAGGAGGAACAATAAAATGGGATGGCGATCCATACGAGGCTATGCTCGATTTGACTGCGTCTTACAACCTGCGCACCAACCTGCGACCCCTACAAATATCCGACAGCTCGCGAACCAAGCAGGCGATAAAGGTGGACTTGATGATGTACAACAAGCTTTCTGCGCCGAATATTTCCTTCAACATTTCTGCACCCAATGCACCAGCGGTGACGCAGCAAGAGCTGAACGACGTGCTGAATAGAGACCAAAATGAACTGAATCGCCAGGTTTTCTCCTTGTTGATTATGAACTCGTTTCTTACGCCCGAATATGCTTCCATGGGTTCCAACCCGAACTATGTGAGCCAGGGCGTTACGGCCAACACAACCGAAATTCTATCCAACCAACTTTCCAGATGGGTTTCGGGCATTAGCGACAAGTTCGATTTGGGTGTGAACTACGAAGCCGGAAGTGAATACGAACGACAACAGGTGGAAGTGGCCCTTTCCACCCAGCTGTTTAACGAGCGCGTGGTGCTGAACACGAACATTGGCGTGCCTTTGGGCTCCACCACCTCGCAGATAGTAGGAGACATGGAGGTGGAATACAAAGCCAGCAAAGACGGCAACTTGAGGTTTACGGCATTCAACCGCTCTGTGCAATACGACCCGCTACAATCGCAATACACCTACAAGCAGGGGCTGGGCATAGTATATCGCACAAGCTTCAACACCTGGGCCGATCTGAAGGAAAAAATTCGAAAGAAAAAGGAAGCAAAAGCGAATGCTACAAAGCAAGAAGATGAGGAGTAAGAACTACAGTTCTATATAATCCACTATTTCGATCCCGTAGGCTTCAAGGCCTTTTCTTTTGGTAGGATGGTTAGAAAGTAGGTTCATTTTGTGCACGCCCATAGCCCGCAATATTTGGGCACCTATACCAAAGTCTTTATCGTCGCGCACACCGGCAAGTGGCCCGTTGGTCACGCCATTCTTGTAGTTCTCTATACGGTTTATCAGCGACTCGCTTCCATGTTCCATATTCAGATACACCATCAGGCCTTTGCCGCTTTCGTTTATCTTCATCAATGCCCTTTCAATGAGGGGTACGTTGGGTGAAGTGAGCAAGTCGAACAAATCGGACACGCTGGTGCTGCTATGCATGCGCGTGAGCACCACCTCGTCCTTGGTCCATTCGCCTTTCGATAGTGCGAGATGAACTTGGCCATTTAGTTTTTGAACAAAGGCGGTAACCTTAAAGGCGCCATACGCTGTATCAATTTCCACCTCCTCTTTCTTTTCAATCAAGGTTTCTTTGGCCAGGCGGTAGCTAATCAAATCTTCAATAGACACCAACTTAAGGCCGAAACGGTTGGCTATTTCGCGCAGCTGTGGCAGACGAGCCATGCTGCCATCTTCATTCATTATTTCCACAATAACACCTGCGGGTTCAAAGCCAGCCAATCGGGCCAGGTCAATGGATGCTTCGGTGTGGCCGGTGCGGCGCAACACACCTCCTTTTTTGGCTTTCAATGGAAAAATATGTCCCGGTCGGCCTAAGTCTTCTGGCTTAGTTTCGGAATTTACAAGTGCTTTAATGGTTTTGGCGCGATCGGATGCCGATATTCCCGTAGTACAACCATGACCGATTAGATCCACCGAAATGGTGAACGGCGTTTCGTAGGTGGCGGTGTTTTTTCCCACCATAAGTTCTAGGTCGAGGGCTTCACAACGCTCTTCGGTGAGTGGTGCGCAAATCAACCCACGGCCATGCGTAGCCATAAAATTCACCATTTCAGGGGTAACGGTTTCTGCCGCCGCGACGAAATCACCTTCATTCTCGCGGTCTTCGTCATCTACCACAATCACCACCTTTCCGCGGCGGATATCCTCTATCGCATCTTCAATTCTGTCCAGCATGATATAGTTCTGTAATTGGCCGCCAAAAGTAACCAAATAATACCCCTTAAGGTTTTGTGATTCCCAGGAAAAATCCTTCGAGCGTTTGGCTAAGCTTTTCAGTCGAGAAGTGTTGTACGGCAGTCTGTTGCGCTCTGCTTACCAATTCTTTCAAGTCCTTCGAATGCGTTAGTGCGTACTCCATTTGCCGAACAAAATCTTCTTTTGTTTCGGCTTGCAGGAAATGCTCGCCCGCTACAAAGGGCAATCCATCCATGCCAATTTTGGTAGAAATTATAGCCTTTCCCAATGCAATGGCCTCCAGCGCCTTGATCCTAATTCCTTGTCCTGTGCGCAATGGATTGATGAGTATTCCTTTGTCGGATAGAAAATCTTTGGTGCTTT
>CAZBBV010000034.1:10262-10853 GCA_964490025.1 uncultured Cryomorphaceae bacterium
CAAATCCATAGTTAATCCAGCCATCCACAGTGCGGTAGTCATTGGGCAACATGCCTTTGCCTGCTACATGAAACTTCACCTTAGGATTGCGGGCATGAAATAAAGGCCACACCTCAGTTCCAAACCAATCCAATGCCTCACGGTTTGGTGCCCAGTCCATGGCGCCCAGAAAATAAAAAGAAGAAGGAATAGTACCGGAATCGTCGTTTATAGCCATGCTCGTGGGAAAATACTCGACCGGCATGGGAGTATGTTTGCGAATTTCGCTTGCCTCATCTTGGCTTATGGAAAGAACGGCGTCTACTTCCTTCCAGAGGCTCTTTTCTTGTTGTTCAAAATTATTTACCCAACCACGCATCATCCATTTTTGCCACATGGACGATTGAGAAAGTCTTTTTTTCCAGAGTACATGTTCCATGTTGTGCGATCGAAGAATGATTTTCCCCTTGCTGTGTTTTCTAATTACTTCAATAAAAACGCCTGAAAAGGTGCTTTCCAAAAGGATTAGATCGAAATGCTCTTTCTTCAATATCACTTTTAAGTCTCGCTCGGCGCTTTGGCTGTTAAAGCGATCGGTTATGTAGTTCTTTT
>CAZBBV010000035.1:0-10843 GCA_964490025.1 uncultured Cryomorphaceae bacterium
TAGTCGGTATTTACGGGCTATGAGCTTTCTATCTCTTCGCTGGTTTCCATGTACTTGAGCACCAGACAATGGACAAAGGCGGCAAGCAGTGCTAGCGGAATGCCAATCACCATTTCAATCATGAGGATGGAATAGGCCGCGGTGGTCTTACTCCAGGTAAATTCAAAAGGTTGTGACCATTCGGGATGGCCGAACATGTATCCGGCATATGTGGTGATGAGCAGTGGTAGATACAGACTGATGAAAAGGGCTTCCCAGGCGGCAAAAAAACCTATAAACGATTGCCAAAATACACCGAGCTCCTGGCGCATCTCGCGGCGGATGAGGAAATAGGTGAGCCACCAAATGAAAAAGAGATAAAGCGTAGCCTGAACAACAATGCCCGTAAGTGTGGCTTTTTCGTCGTTCATCCAGGGGATGATGAGCAGTATTTCAAACACAAAAGCGGCCCAGAAAAAAGGCTGTCGGACATTGGAAGTTAATGTGGCACGACTTAGCATAGCCCACCAAAGATATAAATTGAGCTATACCATGCCAAAGGACTTTATCCACAGATTATTAATTGAAAGCGAAATTGGACGGAATAATGCCGCCCTCAATGGTGTCCATGGGGATGCCGTTGCTTTGATGACGGATAATGATGCCGTTTTGGTTGTAGTCCAGCGGATCGGCTGTGTACAGTTCGCCGGTAAGTGGGTCGAGACCTAGGCCGTAGAAAGCACCACTGATGTGGGCTGAGCTCGGAAGCAGGTCGTCCAGCGTACGCTTGCGCACCACAGAGGCGCTGTAATTGTTGTCCAGCCAGTAGATGTATTCGCCAATGGCGTCGCCTTTCAGATGAACGGGATGCTTGTCGGTTTCGGTGAACATAAGTCGGCGCACCACAGCCAGGCTGCTGGTGTGAAATTGCCACAGTGCACCGGCGGTGCTGTTCGCAGGGTCGCTCCAATCGTTGTAGCCACTGCAGAGCACCCATAGGTGGCCGTCAATGTCTTGTGCGAAACTGTGCGGATTGTGATCGACCACTAAGGTGTAAAATAGCGTGTCGCCCAATAGGTCAATAATGGAAACCGTGCTGTCTATACCGAAGCCGCCACCATTGGCCACCCACAGCTTGGTTCCCTTCACGAACATTCCCTCAGGACCGGTTCCAACGTCAATCTTTTTTATCAGGCTGTAATCGCTCATGGAATAAACAGCCACTGTGTTGCTGGTCCAGTCGCTCACATAGGCTTTGCCATTCACCACCACGGCATAGCGCGGCGAGGAAAGCCCGGTGAGTTCGCCTTTCTTTTTCATAGAGAAATGGTCGGCCACCACCACGCGCTGCGAGTTGTTTACCACCATCAGTATGTCTGCTCCTGCAATGGTGATCGATTGGAGGATGTTGCCCAGCGGCTCGTCGTCATTTTCAAAAGCGAAAACATCATGACGAACAATTTTACTCAAGCGATCATAATGGCTTAAAGTGCCTGTGCCTCCCATGAAAGGACCCTCATTCACTATCCACACACCCGAACCATATACATTTCCTGCGGGCGGCGGGTCTTTTTTGCAAGACAAAAGGGTAGTGAGCAGAAAGGAGAGGAGGAGGATTTTCTTCATAATTGAAAGTCAAAGGTGATTAAAAAGTTTCGACCGGGCATAGGAAAGTAAGGGATGGTGGAATAGCGAACATTCCACAAGTTTTGGCAGGTAAGATGCAGGTGCCAGGTGGTTTTTCCCAAGCTCATTTCGCGGCCCATGCCCACATTCGTCAGGTTGAAGGCATCCAAGGTGCCGTTGCTGTAATTGGTGGCAAGCGCAGCTGTGTATGTGTTTTCTAATCTAAAGGCCCAATGCGCGAGCTCCCAGATTAGCTGTGCGCTGTGCTTCCATTTGGGTTGGTAGATGAGTTGCTGCCCCACACTGTTGTCGTTTTCCAAATAGCTGGAAAGCACCTGCGCGTCTACAAAGGCGGTTTCCCAATTGGCCTCAAGGGCGCCTTTCGGAATTTTTACCTTGTAGTTCATGGCAAACTCAAAGCCCCGGGTGCCCACTGTGCGCAGGTTTTGCGGACTAAATAAGCCCTGATTGCCCGGCAGCCAAATGATGTAATTGTCCGTGCGAGCGGCATAGCCGGTGAGCTGAAAGTTCGTTGCCGTCCTCTTTCCGAATTTGACTTCTTTTTGCAGGCTCAACTCGGTCGAAAAACCGTTTTCAGGCAACAGCTGGAGGTTTCCCCCGGGGTTCCAGTAGCGGTCGTTAAGGGTGGGTAGTCGGAAATGCTTTCCTATTCTGCTCGAAATCCGCCATGTGTCGGTCGCGTGCCATTCTGCCGAAAACTGAGGCATAAGGGGCTGCGCCACGCCGTCCCAAATTTCGGAGCGCAAGTAAAGGGCACTTATCCACTTCCGACTGCCGTAGCGCAGGCCGGTGGAAAGCGAATGAACGCTTTGCTTTCCTGCTCGGTTGGAACCGTCCACTTCGTCCAAGCGCATTTGCCATGCAGCTGTAAAAGCCCATTTCTCCTTTAATAGATAGGTATAATCGGCTTTGGCGATATGGCTAATGCTGAGGTTGGTGTCGCGCAGCTGCTCTTTATTAGCATCTATAATGTTCGGATCCTGATATTCCTGCCACTCTTTGAAGTAGGCGTAGCCAAGGTTTAGCGTGCTCTTCTTTTTATTAAAATGATAGTCGATTCGGTTGCGCAAAATGCGGTCATTCAGCGTAGCACCTGCGGGGTTTTGCACGAGCGTATTGGCAGGTGTTTCCCGAAAACCGTAGGTAAAAAAGCTTTCGGCCTCAATCGAATGATGCTTGTTGAAATCGTATGCCACGAGTTGTGAAAAGGCCGCTTGCTGAAATCCGGCGTGGCTCCGCTTCAGTTTCTGATTTGAGTTTAATGGATTCTCATATTCAAAATCATTTCGGGCGCTCGACTGACCGATTTTGGTGGAAAACAAGAGCCTGTCCTTTCTCCATTGAGCGCGCAAGTTGGTTCCTTGCTGGCCAAAGCTGCCTATTCGTTGGTTCAATTCTTGTGAAAATGGCTTTTCGGACACGGGTTGATACAAAAACAGGATGCTACCAATGGCGCCGGAGCCATATTGCGGCGCTGCGCCGCCCGGCGATTGCACCATGCTGAAGAAACCCGATTGCAAAAGGGAAAGATCGCTTAGGCCGGTTCCCGCGGAATTTATGTTGTAGCCATTCCACATGATGGCATTCTGGGCGCTGCTGGCCCCACGAGTGGAAAAACTGGCCACGCTCCCCGGGCTGTATTCCCGCAGATGCACTGTAGCCAGCCGCTTCATGCTTTCCGAAACGCTTTCTGTGGCTAACGTACCGTCCGGCAGGCTGTCGAATCGGGTTTCTGTTCTGCCCGGCGTCCATAGGGCGTCGCGAGCGGATTGGATTGTTACGGTGGGTAGCAACACAGTAGCCGTGTCCTGCGCAATGGCAGAAAACACTATCCCTACTAAAAGGGTGATATGGAGTAGTATGCGCTTCAAGTGGTCCTTTGTTCCCGAAAGACGGCCTTTGGTTTTTTTGTGGCAGGTCTTCTGACTCGCTCCTCCTCTCCGGCCTTCCCATCCGCCCTTGGCGCACAGTGGATTATTCGGAGATTCAACAGAGCTTACAGCTGCGGGTACAGTCCCCGAATTGCACGGGGTTCCCATTTTCAGAGCGGAAAAATTCCGGCTCAACCACAGGCCGAAGGTACATTTATATATAGGTGAGCGAAGCCAGGAAAAATATTTTTATAAACTATGCGTGCATAATAAATCTTTTCTAAGTTTGTGGGTATGAAGCCAGAAGAAACCATTGATTTTCATATCCGTTCGTTGTGGCACACCATTTCGCGACTTTATAATGAAGAAGCCGCCAAATACGGAAGCACCATGAGTACCGGATTTGTGCTGCTCAACATTGACGGGGAAAGCGGCACGCCATCCACCTCACTTGGTCCGCGTATGGGCATGGAAAGTACTAGCCTTACACGCATACTGAAAAGCATGGAGGAGAAAAACCTGATTTTCAGAAAACCCAATCCGAACGACGGACGCGGCGTGCTCATCTGCCTCACGGAATTTGGAAAAGAAATGCGCAATGTGTCGCGTGATGTGGTGCTGCGCTTCAATCAGAAAATACAAGCCGAACTGAGCGCGGAGGAGCTACAAAGCTTCTTTCGGGTGATGGGCAGGCTGCAAGAAACTATTCAAGAACTGAAAATGATCAATCCGATATGGAAAGAAGAATAAGAAAAGTGGCCGTTTTGGGAAGCGGCATCATGGGTTCGCGCATTGCGGCCCACATGGCGGGAGTGGGTGTTGAGGTTTTGCTGCTCGACATTGTGCCTCGCGAGCGCAACGCAGCCGAAGAAGCCGCAGGCCTGGACATGGCAAGCAAGAAGTTTCGCAACCGACTGGTAAACGACGCCTTGCAAAGTGCCCTAAAGTCTAACCCTTCGCCTATCTACCATCCCGATTTTGCCAAGCGCATCAGCACCGGCAATTTCGAAGACGATATGCCGCGCATCAAAGATGCCGACTGGATCATAGAAGTGGTGGTGGAGCGCCTGGACATCAAGAAAATGGTGTTTGAGCAAGTGGAGAAATACCGCAAGCCGGGAACACTGGTTTCATCCAACACCTCCGGCATTCCCATCCACCTGATGCTGGAAGGCCGTTCGGAAGATTTCAGGAGGCATTTTTTGGGCACCCACTTTTTCAATCCGCCGCGCTACCTCAAGCTGCTGGAAATCATCCCCACGCCGGAAACATTACCCGAAGTGGTGGAATTTTTCATGCACTACGGCGATTTGTATTTGGGCAAAAGCACTGTGCTTTGCAAAGACACACCCGCCTTTATTGCCAATAGAGTAGGTATTTACAGCATTATGTCGCTGTTCCATCAGGTGAAAGAAATGGGGCTGACGGTTGAAGAGGTGGACAAACTAACCGGGCCTGTTCTTGGTCGTCCGAAGAGTGCCACCTTCCGCACCACTGATGTGGTGGGACTCGACACCTTGGTTCATGTGGCCAACGGTCTAAAAGCCTCTACTTCAAACGACGAAATGAACCATCTTTTTGCGCTTCCGCCGTTTATTGAGCAGATGCAGAAGGACAACAAGCTCGGCTCGAAAACCGGAGAAGGATTTTATAAAAAAGTAAGAACAGCGGATGGGGGCTCGGAAATCCTCACCCTAGATCTGGACAGTTTGCAATACCGCCCCAATAAGCGGGCTTCGTTCAAAACCCTGGAGGCAACCAAGCCAATATCCGACCTTAAGGAGCGGCTACCCGTACTTTGTGGCGGAAAAGACAAGGCCGGTGATTTTTACCGCAAGTCGTTCGCAGGCTTGTTTGCCTATGTGTCCAACCGCATTCCTGAAATTGCCGACGAGGTGTTCCGCGTGGACGAAGCCATGAAAGCCGGTTTCGGCTGGGAGCTTGGCCCGTTTGAATATTGGGACGCCATTGGTCTGGAAAAAGGACTTGAATATGTGGCTGCTGAAGGATTGAATGTCGCGGCTTGGATAGGAGAAATGCAGGCAGCCGGCGCCAAAACATTCTACCAAATTGAAAATGGCAAACTGAAATACTACGACCCGCAAAGCAAAAGCTACAAAGTGGTGCCGGGCCAAGACAGTTTTATCATTCTCGATCGCATTCGCCCTACAAGAACCGTGTGGCAGAATGCCGAAGCCGTGGTGGAAGACCTGGGCGACGGCGTGCTGAACATTGAGTTCCGATCTAAAATGAACACGCTCGGCGGTGGCGTCATACAAGGCATCAACAAGGGATTCGACCTGGCCGAAAAAGACTTCCGCGGATTGGTGATTGGCAATCAGGCGCCCAATTTCTCGGTAGGTGCCAATCTGGGGATGATCTTCATGATGGCCATTGAGCAAGACTATGACGAGCTGAATATGGCCGTGAAAATTTTCCAGGACACCGTGATGCGCGTTCGCTATTCGGCAGTGCCGGTGGTGGTGGCTCCGCACGGAATGACCTTGGGTGGCGGCTGCGAGATGACCCTCCATGCCGACCGCGTGGTGGCAGCTGCCGAAACCTATATCGGTTTGGTAGAATTTGGCGTGGGTGTGATTCCGGGAGGTGGAGGAACGAAAGAACTGACCCTGCGCGCAGCCGACCGCTACATGAAAGACGACGTGGAGCTGAATACGCTTCGCGAAAACTACCTCACCATTGGTATGGCCAAAGTGGCTACCTCTGCACATGAGGCCTACGGATTGGGCATTTTGAGAAAAGGACAAGACGAGATTGTGCTCAACAAAGACCGTCAGATTGCAGCCGCCAAAGGCGCTGTGATAGAAATGTCTGACGCAGGATACACCAAACCCGTGCAGCGCAAAGACATCAAAGTGTTGGGCAAACAAGCCTTGGGAATGTTTGAAATAGGCGCCCACAGCATGGTGAGTGCGAAGTTTATCTCCGAACACGATCGACTTATTTCCAGGAAGCTGGCCCATGTAATGTCGGGTGGCGACCTCTCGGAACCCACTTTGGTGAGCGAACAATACCTGCTCGACCTGGAGCGCGAAGCTTTCCTCTCCCTTTGTGGCGAGCGCAAGACTTTGGAGCGCATTCAGCACATGCTTAAAACCGGAAAACCATTAAGAAACTAAGATGATGAGAACAGCATATATCGTAAAAGGATACCGCACTGCGGTGGGAAAGGCCGGTAGAGGCGCATTTCGCTTCATGCGTCCGGATGATCTGGCCGCGCAGCTCATTCGCAAGATGATGGCCGAAATGCCCGAACTGGACAAAGACCGCATTGACGACCTGATAGTAGGCAACGCCATGCCCGAAGCCGAGCAGGGACTCAATGTGGGTCGCTTGATTTCGCTCATGGCACTCGACACGGTGAAAGTGCCGGGCATGACCGTAAACCGCTATTGCTCCAGTGGCTTGGAGACCATTGCCATTGCTACGGCCAAAATCCAGCAAGGAATGGCCGACTGCATCATTGCCGGAGGGGTGGAAAGCATGAGCTACATACCTATGGGCGGCTACAAGGTAACGCCCAATCTGGCAGTGGCCCGCACCAATCCCGACTGGTACTGGAGCATGGGCCTCACTGCCGAGGCGGTAGCCAACGAATACAAGGTGTCGCGCGAAGACCAGGATGCCTTTGCCCTTCAGTCGCACTTGAAGGCCATTGCGGCCCAGCAAGAAGGACGCTTTGATAAAGACATTATGCCAATCGATTTTGAGGAAGTATTTCTGGACGAAAGGGAAAAGCGCCAAACCCGAAAGATAACCGTAACCAAAGACGAAGGTCCACGAGGCGATACCAACGCGGAGGCTTTGGCCAAATTGAAGCCTGTGTTTGCAAACGGCGGCTCTGGTACCGCGGGCACTTCCAGCCAAACTTCGGACGGGGCGGCATTCGTGGTGGTGATGAGCGAGGAAATGGTGAAAGAGCTGAATCTCACGCCCATTGCCCGACTGGTGAGCTATGCCGCAGCAGGCGTTGAGCCACGCATTATGGGCATTGGTCCCGTAGCGGCCATTCCCAAAGCCTTGAAACTGGCCGGACTGAAGCAAGACGATATCGAACTCATTGAACTCAACGAAGCTTTTGCCTCACAGTCTTTGGCGGTGGTGCGCACCCTGGGTCTCGACCCCGCACGGATAAATGTGAACGGAGGAGCCATTGCCCTTGGGCATCCGCTGGGCTGTACAGGAGGGAAATTGTCAGTTCAACTATTCAACGAAATGGAACGCCGCAAGCAGAAATACGGCATGGTGACCATGTGCGTAGGCACCGGACAAGGAGCGGCGGGAGTTTTTGAGAAGATGTAAGTGGTAAGTGGTAAGTCTTGAGTTGTAAGTGGTAAGTTTTAAGTGGTAAGTCAAATGCCTGCAGAAAAGAAAAGTATAGTAGCGGAAAAGTCTTTTGCCTTTGCATTGACCATCATTGACTTGTATGTAAAACTTAAGGATCAGAATGAATATCAACTCTCAAAACAACTGCTTCGATCGGGCACTTCAATAGGAGCAAATGTTGAAGAAGCGTTGGCAGCACATAGCGAAAAGGATTTTGCAGCCAAAATGAGTATCGCGAGTAAAGAGGCAAGAGAAACTAGGTACTGGCTGAAACTCTTGAACAAGAGCGATCATTTTGAAATTAACGTGGAAGCACACTTAAATGACTGTGAGGAACTTATTAGAATATTGACATCAATCGTGAAAACTACACAAGTGAAACTTGGAACTAAATCAATTTAATGTATTGTATTATAAAGACTTACAATTTACAACTCAGGACTTACAACTCTAAATAATATAAGTAGATGAAAAGCATTCAAATTAAGGGAGGAGAATTTCTAGTAAAGGAAATAAACTACAAAGAGGTGTTCATTCCGGAAGATTTTACAGAAGAACAGAGAATGATGGCCGACGCGGCGACGGATTTCCTTGATCGGGAAGTGTTGCCCAAGCGGGATCGCTTTGAGAAAAAGGACTATGCCCTAACAGAAAGCCTGATGAAGCAAATGGGCGAAATGGGCTTTTTGGGCGTGGCCGTTCCGGAGCAATACGGCGGACTAGGCATGGATTTCAACACTTCCATGCTCATTTGCGACCGTGTGAGCGGGGTGTCAGGTTCGTTGTCCACGGCTTATGGGGCGCACACCGGCATTGGCATCTTGCCTATTTTGCTGTATGGCAACGAGGAGCAGAAAATGAAATACCTGCCCAAACTCTCTTCCGGAGAATGGATGGCCAGCTATTGCCTTACCGAGCCGGGCGCAGGCAGCGACGCCAATTCCGGCAAAACCACCGCAAAGCTGACTGAAGACGGAAAACATTACCTGATCAACGGTCAGAAAATGTGGATCAGCAACGCCGGTTTCGCCGATCTATTCATTGTGTTTGCTCGCATAGAGGACGACAAGTACATCACCGCATTTTTGGTGGAAAAAGGCGCCGAGGGCCTGACCATGAACGAAGAAGAAGGAAAACTGGGCATTCGCGCATCCTCCACCCGTCAGGTGTTTTTTAGTGATGTGAAAGTGCCGGTAGAAAATATGCTTTCAGAGCGTGGCAATGGATTTAAAATCGCTGTGAATGCCTTGAATGTGGGACGTATAAAGTTGGCCGCCGCCTGCCTCGACTCCGCGAGGAGAGTGACCACACTGGCTACCAGCTATGCCAACGAGCGCATTCAGTTTAATAGACCAATCGCCAGTTTTGGCGCCATACAACACAAGATTGCCGAGATGGCTACGCGCACTTATGCTACCGAGAGCGCCGTCTATCGTGCGGGTCAAGATATTCAGAACAACATACTGCGCCTGGAAGCGGAAGGCCTCAGCCCACAGCAGAGCAAGCTAAAAGGCATAGAGGAATATTCTGTGGAATGTGCCATACTGAAAGTGAGTGGCTCAGAACTGATGGACTACATCTCGGATGAGGGCATCCAGATTTACGGTGGAATGGGCTTCAGCACCGACACACCGCTGGAAGCTGCTTTTCGCGACAGCCGCATACTTAGAATTTACGAAGGCACCAACGAGATTAACCGCATGTTGCTGGTTGGGATGCTGCTGAAAAAAGCATTGAAAGGCGAATTGGACCTGATGACACCGGCTATGAAAGTAGCAGAGGAGTTGATGAGCATTCCAAGTTTCGGTAGCGAAGGCAGTGATGTGTACATGGCCGAAGAGAAAGAAGCCCTTTCACGAATGAAGAAAGCGGTGCTGATGGTGGCCGGCAAAGCAGTGGAGAAATTTGGAATGGAGATGGACGAAGAGCAGGAAGTGCTGATGAGTGTGGCCAATATGGCGATCGAGATATATGTGGCCGAAAGTGCCCTGCTGCGCACTGAAAAGCTGCACGAGCGCTGGGGCAGCGACAAGGTGAAAGGCCAGGAAGCTATGACCAGGCTTTATCTCTACAATGCTGTTGAGACAGCCGGCCGCAATGGCCGCGAAGCCATTTCTGCTTTTGCTGAGGGCGACGACCGCCAACTGCTTATGATGGGCCTCAAGCGATTTACCAAGCCCATGAACTACAATGTGAAAGAGCTTCGCCGCAGCATTGCCGCTCAGGTGATAGAAGCGAATGAATACTGCTTTTAGTGGAGTTTTAAGTTTTGAGTGCTTAGTTTTGAGTCCTGGAGGCGCAGTGTGAGTTTTGAGTATTGAATTTTGAGTGCTTAGTCAGGGGAAAGAAGCGGTGCTTCTGCTTTGTTTCAGTCGCTGAGAATGGTCATTCAGAATTTTCCTAAGATGTGCATATTTAGTAGATTTCCAAAACTTTGCCATAGGATTATTGGAATGCTATTACTATGATGTTTTATTTTGAATAAGAATAGAATATGCTTACGCAAAGATTTTTTCATAAGCAATTTGCATGCTGATGTAATGAAGGGAATATCAGTCTTATTAGTCTTGGTAGGAATTGTGCAGATTTCGTGCAGTTCGAGAGAATTTATTTGTACTACGACGGACCCAAATGATTTAGATTCAAATCCTAGTTACCGGTCATATTCTGTACTCGGAAACTTTAGTGAATTTTTTGATGGGGAAGGCAATCCTTGCGACACACTAGTTTTAGATTCAACCAGAATATATTCCCCCAACTTCAAATACTATCTGGACTATTCAAACAAGACGAGGTTTGAAGATAATGAGGTTGTACTTTATGGAGAGAATGGGAATTCTATTTGTCGAATAAAAGAAGTCTCAACAAATGAACAGATTGTATGGCTCAATAACGCAGTAGTTTTTAATGGTGGGTCCTTTCCTGAGCCAAGAATTATGGTTGTAAATCTTTCAACTGGTAAGGTAAAGCATTATAAGACGAGAGGATGGTTCATGTTC
>CAZBBV010000036.1:0-10715 GCA_964490025.1 uncultured Cryomorphaceae bacterium
TTTTCAACATGTACAAGTGGATTATTTGGCTATTTTTGAGTTGTGCAACGAGCACGGCTGTTTTGAACAATGCCTGTGAAACCTCCTCCATATTCTTCGGCACCTGAAAAGAGTGTGAAAAGAAAGACAAGAATACTGAGCAGCAGCCCGCAGAGGGCAATGGAACGAAAGGTGTTAGACTTGGATTTATTTGGATTCAGGAGGTTTAAGACTAGGTAGAATGAGGCTTTAAGGTAGTATTATATCTTAAAGGTGTGAAGGGTACATCATTAAACAAACACCATCATAAAAAAAACAAAAAGAAGCACCTAAATCCCCCGCAGGAAATAAACCGCCAAAGTGACTACGACTACGGAAAGCAAATTGAGCAGAAAGCCATAGCGCGCCATTTGCATCATGCTGATGCGCTCGCTGCTGAACACAATGGCATTGGGCGGTGTGGCCATAGGCAACATAAAAGCGCAACTCGCGCCAATGGTGATGGGTAGCGCCAGGTAAATGAACTCTTGTCGTCCGGTGGTGGCTGCGGCTATCACCGGCAACAAGGCGGCCACCAAAGCCAAATTGCTCAATATTTCCGTGAGGAATACGCCAATAGCCGCCAACACCAATACCACAAGGAAGGCGTGCTGTAATCCATCCGAGCCAATAATATCGCCCAGTTGAAGCACCCATGCCGACTGCTGAATGCCGGCGGCAAGTGCCAGCCCTCCTCCAAAAAGAATGAGGATTCCCCAACTAAGTCCGCGGGTATCGTTCCATGCCAGCAGGCGTTTGTTCGATTGCCCATCTCCGGGCAAGGTAAAGAGCACAAGGGCTGACGCCATGGCTATCGCGGTGTCCGAAATGCCCGATAATCCTGTAAGCCAAACCAACTGCTCGCGGAAAATCCAGGCAAGGGCAGTGGCTACAAACACAATGGCTACGCGGCGCTCCGGACCTCTTAGCGGACCTAGCTTTTTAATTTCTTCCTGAATAACCACCTGTGTTTCCGCGGTGGATTGATGTGCTTCACTTCGCGGCATGAAGCTGCGCAAAATGCCATATGCACCCAAAAGCAGCACAACGGCTATCGGCAAGCCTATAACAAGCCATTGAGAGAAATGAATTTCTTCTTCAAAGTTTTCGGCGACAAATCCTGCGAAAACAAGATTTGGCGGTGTACCAATCAGGGTGGCAATTCCACCGATATTGGCCGCCCAGGCAATACTAATGAGCATCAGGGTCGATTGTTTTCTATTTCCGGAGGGGTCGATAATGTGGATGACGGACAAGGCAATGGGCAGCATCATGACGGCCGTGGCGGTGTTGCTGATCCACATGCTGAGAAAAGCCGTTGCGGCCATAAAACCGAGTAAGAGTCGCGAACTTGTGGCCCCAAAATACGCAATGATGTGCAGGGCAATGCGGCGGTGGAGTTGCCATTTTTCAATGGCCAAAGCCAGTACAAAGCCACCAAAAAACAGATACACCATGGGGTTGGCATAGTTGGCCGAAACGTCGTTGAGCGGCATTACCCCAAGCAAAGGGAAAAGAATCATGGGCAGTAAGGCGGTCACGGCCAGATTCACCGTTTCCGAAAACCACCACACCAGCATCCATGCCGCCACCGCCAGCACCTGCCAGCTAAGCAGGTCCACGGTTTCGGGGCGAAAGCACAAGAGAATTGCAAATAGGGCAGGTCCTGCGAGACGCGCTATTTGACTGAAACCTTTTTTTGGAATGGCTTTCAAAATAGAATCTTATTTACCTGTTAGGTTAATAGTATGGAAATACCCATCAGACAAATCGCCACGGCGCGAAGCAGGTAACGATTGTTGGCAAAAGCAAAAGTCGCTTTTGTGTTTTTGAAATATAGAATGGCAGCAAGCGAAATGGCCAGTGTGGCACTGCTCACTGTAAGCATGGTGTTCGGGTTTTCCCATTTCATCAGATGGAATAATATGCCCAAAATGCCAATGGCACAGCTCCATAGGGTTAGTTTGTGAAAGGCAATTTCTTTTCTGTCCGTGGCAATCGAATTAATGCTTGCGAAGGCCAACAGAAAATACATGTAAGCCAAAGTGCCTAGAGAAACTATAAGTAGTGGTTCTATTTGAGCGCCTAACAATTCCTTGGCCAATATGATTGCTAATGTCGCTACGACAAGAATGGATTCGAATTGTTCGAATCGTGCAGCCAACCAATTGATTAATTTTTCTTTTAGTGGTGGGTTTTCTTCCTTTTCCATACTTGGTTCTCAGGTATTATTTGGAGGCTAGTTTATGGGTTTTTCAAAACCACTTCCTCGTTTTCATCCACACAAACATAATGAGGCCCACACCGCCCATAGCCGTGAGTACATAGTAATAGCCATTGGCCCATTTTAGTTCGGGCATCACCTCGAAGTTCATCCCGTAAATACCGGCAATGAAGGTGAGCGGGATGAAAATGCTGCTGAGTATCGTGAGCATGGTCATCACCTGATTGGTTTTGGTGCTTAGCAGGGTGGCGTGAAATTCCACCAGGTCTTTCGCGTGGTCTTTCATAAATTCCAACTGACTCTTGGTTTGCGAAAGGTGGTCGTCCAAATCCTGATAAAAGGCCTGCATGTCGTCTTTGCTCAGATGGTTATTGGCTTTCAGGATGTCGAGAATGAGGCTGTGCGTGGGGGTTACATAGCGCTGACACAGGTTGATGGTGCGTTTGCTTTCTGTAATTTGCTGAATGATTTCGGTAGAGGTGTTCTTCAACATTACATCTTCCAAATCCTGAATTTGCTCGTTGAGCAAATCGAGAATGTGCATGTAATGATCGACCACCAAATCGAGGATAGCATAGAGCAGATAGTTGCAATCTCTATTTCGCAGCCTTGAACCCGGAATAGACAGTCTTTTGAAAAGAGGCTGAAAGAAATCGTCATTCGTTTCGCGAAACACAAAGAGCGCATTATCCCTTAAATACAGGGTCATGTGCTCAGATCGAAAGCCTTCCTCGCTGGTAAATATGGGCCGGCGAATGGAAATAAGTGTCCCCAATTTTCCATATTCCACTTTCGGCAGTCCGCGCACACTCATGATGTCTTCCATCTGCAGTTCGCTTAGGCCGTTTTTTTTACCAATTATCTCAATATGCTCCGCATTGTTGAGCGACTCAATGATGCACCAGTTGTTGTGCTCGGTGCTCATTTGGTCCTGAATTTCCGTAGGGTTGTCAAACGAGAGGGTGTTCACTTCCTCTGGCGAATACTGTGTGAGTATAACAGAAAAAGGCGTTTCCCATTTTCCGGTATAAAGCAGGGTGCCCGGCGCATGTCCGAGCTTGTTTCCGTAGCGTAGGTAGTGTCTTTTTCCCATAAATCGCAGAATATGGGCCTAAGGTAAATTATTCGTAGCGCAATGCGTCAATGGGATTCAAACGGGCGGCTTTGGTGGCCGGATAAATACCGGAAATGAGCCCCACCACCACGCACACAATAAGCCCCACCACAATCCACACCCACGGAATGATGAACGCGGCACCCAACGAAGAACTGAGCAAATTGCCTGCGGCAATGCCGAGAATGATGCCAATAACGCCACCCATAATGCAAATGACAATGGCTTCCGTTAGGAACTGACTTAAAATATAGCTGCTTTTGGCCCCCATGGCTTTCCGCGTGCCTATCTCGCGCGTTCGGTCGGTCACACTCACCAGCATAATGTTCATAAGGCCAATGGCCGCGCCAAGCAGGGTGATAATACCAATAACAGCGCCCGCTATTACCACCGAGCCTAGCTGCTCAATGAGCATCTGACTGATGTTGTCGCTCTTCGTGATGTTAAAAGTATCTTCTTCTTTCGGGCTCTGCCGCCGCACCATGCGCATGGTCATAGAGGCTTCGCCAATGGCTTCGGGCACCATTTCGGGTAATAAGGTCATGACATTCACGGTGTAGTCCATGTTGGGCCTGGCATACAAGTGCCGCGCTTTGGTAATGGGCAGGAAGGCAACCTTGTCGCCGCCAAAACCAATGCCCGATCCTTTCTCTTTGAGCACGCCCACCACCCGGAATTTGTTTTTTGAAATGGAAATAACCTGATCGAGAGGACTACTTCCATCCGGAAAAAGTTTTTTTACCAAATCCTGACCAATTACCACCACATTTTGACCTTGTTCTACCTCAATTTGGCTGAACATTCGCCCTTCTTCGAACTCGTAGCCGGAGGTGAGCCAATAATTTTCGTCGGTGCCCCATATCTGCACATTTTGGTCGGTACTGTAGGAGCCGCGTTCCACCTCGGCAACCATGGAGCCAATAAAACTGAGCGACACCGTGGCGGGATAATCGAAGCGCGACTTGAATTCGAGCGCTTGGTCGAATGTGATGCGCGGATGCGACTTGGGTTGCACACCCGATCGACCTATGCGGATGGTCATGCCGCGGCTTTGAACGCTAAAGGTGTTGGCACCCATGGAGGCAAAGCTGCTGGTAATGGACCCTTTGATGGCATCAATGGCCGTGAGGATGCCTACCAATGCCATGATGCCAATGGCAATGATGGAAACGGTAAGGGCGGTGCGCAGGGCCTGCGAGCGAACACTGTCGATCGCCACCCGTATGTTTTGCAAAAGCAAGCCTTTTTTCATAAACCCGAGCAGATGTATGCACTGCAATATTAATGGAATTCAATCCTTGCGAAACAGCATTCAATTTTGGCAAGGGCCAATTAAATAAAGATTTAACATCCGCCTCGCATTTCTTATTTTCGCAGCCCTTGTAAATAGAAATACTCACCAAACACAAACTGAACATGGCTTTCGATATAGGCATGATAAAAAAGGTGTACGCAGGGATGGGACAGCGCATTGATGCTGCCCGTGCCGCCGTGAAACGCCCCCTTACCCAGACCGAGAAAATACTATATGCCCACCTCTTCGACGGCAACGCGCAAACCGCTTTTGAGCGCGGCAAATCGTATGTAGATTTTGCCCCCGACCGTGTGGCCATGCAAGATGCCACTGCACAAATGGCCTTGCTGCAATTTATGCAAGCTGGCATGAATAAGGTAGCGGTGCCCAGCACCGTGCATTGCGACCACCTGATTTTAGCGCAGGATGGGGCAGAGGAGGATTTGAAGAAGGCCCTAACAGGAAATAAAGAAGTGTTCGATTTTCTTGCCTCGGTAAGCAATCGCTATGGAATAGGCTTTTGGAAGCCAGGCGCAGGCATCATCCACCAGGTGGTGTTGGAAAACTACGCTTTCCCAGGGGGAATGATGATTGGCACCGATTCGCACACCGTGAATGCCGGCGGATTGGGCATGATTGCCATTGGCGTGGGTGGTGCTGATGCGGTGGATGTGATGGCCGGAATGGCTTGGGAACTTAAGTTTCCTAAGCTAATTGGTGTGAAACTTACAGGTCGCCTGAGCGGCTGGACTTCGGCCAAAGACGTTATTTTGAAAGTGGCCGGAATACTGACGGTGAAAGGAGGAACAGGCGCTATTGTGGAATATTTCGGACCGGGAGCAGAAAGCATGTCATGCACAGGCAAAGGAACCATTTGCAACATGGGTGCAGAGATTGGTGCTACCACTTCCATCTTTCCTTATGATGAGAAAATGGCCGAATACCTTCGCGGCACAGGCCGTGAGGATGTGGCTGAAGCGGCCAATGCCATTGCTGCCCACCTGCGTTCGGATGATGAGGTGTATGCCAATCCTGAAGCCTATTATGACCAATTGATTGAAATTAACCTGGACGAACTGGAGCCGCACATCAACGGGCCATTCACGCCCGATTTGGCTTGGCCACTTTCTAAGTTTGCGCAAGCCGTTAAGGACAACGGCTATCCTGCTCGCCTTGAGGTGGGCTTGATTGGTTCTTGTACCAACTCCAGCTACGAAGACTTAACGCGCAGCGCAAGCCTTGCCCGCCAGGCATCCGCTAAAAATCTAAAAGCCAAAGCGGAGTTCACGATAACACCCGGATCGGAGCAGGTGCGCTACACCGCCGAGCGCGACGGCATTCTAGCCGATTTCGAGAAAATAAATGGCGTGGTGCTGGCTAATGCTTGCGGCCCTTGTATCGGTCAGTGGAGCCGCCACATGGACGACCCCAACCGCAAGAACAGCATCATCACTTCTTTTAATAGAAACTTTGCCAAGCGCAACGACGGAAACCCCAATACGCACGCCTTTGTGGCCTCGCCCGAACTGGTAACCGCTTTTGCCATTGCAGGCGATTTGACTTTTAACCCCATGACCGACACCCTGACCAACGAAGATGGTATGCAGGTGATGCTGGACGAACCGCAGGGAATTGAGATGCCTTTGAAAGGCTTTGCTGTGGAGGATGCCGGTTTTATTGCACCTGCCGAAGATGGCTCGAAAGTGCAAGTGGCTGTAGCGCCCGATTCGCAGCGACTTCAATTGCTTGAGCCCTTCCAGTCATGGGATGGAAGCAACTGGACGGGTGTGCGTATGCTCATTAAAGCAAAAGGAAAATGCACCACCGACCACATCTCTATGGCGGGTCCGTGGCTGCGCTATCGTGGGCATTTGGACAACATATCCAACAACCTGTTGATTGGCGCATTGAACTATTTCAACGAACAAACCAACAAAGTGAAGCATGCTGTAACGGGCGTTTATGCCCCTGTGCCGGACACAGCGCGCGCCTATAAGGCGGCAGGCATTCCGACCATAGTAGTGGGCGACCACAACTACGGCGAAGGCTCGAGCCGTGAGCATGCGGCCATGGAGCCACGCCACCTGGGTGTAAAAGCTGTGTTGGTAAAATCGTTTGCCCGAATCCACGAAACGAATTTGAAAAAACAAGGAATGTTGGCCCTAACCTTTGCCAACGAAGCCGACTACGACAAGCTGCGCGAAGATGATGTGATCAACTTCTTGGATCTGGACAAATTTGCCCCCGGAAGAAATATTCAACTGGAATTGGCGCATGCCGACGGAACGAAGGAAGTGATAGAAACCAAGCACACATACAACGAAAATCAGATTGCGTGGTTCCGCGCCGGATCGGCGCTCAACTTGATAAAATTGGGCGGAAAAGCCTGATATTCTCTTGCATGCCAAAGCAAAGCCCGTTGGCCTTAGGTCGACGGGCTTTTTCTTTTACAAGTAGCTCAGCCACCATTTGTGGCGGTTTTCACTTTTGTACTTATCGAACCAGCGGCACATAGGATACAGGCATATCACCACGAAAATCCAAACCAGATAGGTGGTAAATAGACTAAACCCATACCCTTCGTTCGATTCGAAGGGGGTAAAGAACTCGCCAAACAACATACTCTTGTAGGAAAAACCTTGCGCAATAGCGGCAATCATAGCTAAGGCATGAATAAAATAGAGGTGAACTATGTAGTAGAACATGGGCACCCGACCAATGGTCACGAGCTTATCAGTAATGGGTCTTTTTATTTTTTCCATAATGGAAAGCAGCAAGAAAGTAGGCCCCAGTGTGATGAGCAGGAAAAGTAGAGAGGGTGGGTATTTTTCCACATTGAGAAATGACAGAAGCTCAAACCAAGGTCGGTCTTGGGCTGTCCATGGCGAAGGGTCGCCGTAGATATTGAAAAAGCGAAGAAGAAGAAAAAGTGCGATTGAACCAACGCCCAGGTAAGTCAACCATTTCTTTCTTTTTAGCGCATCAAAACCACCTGTGTATAGTCGCCCGAAATGGTAGCCCAGCAGCATGACCCCAATCCATGGTATGATGGGATAGGCCAGGAAAAGACTCCAATTCCCTTCCACAGGTATTGGTGCTTGCTCGTGAAGAATGATCCATACATTCGACCAAAAGCCCTTTTCGGGCCCGTGAAAATTGTCGAAGGCATTGTGGCCAAAAACCAACAAAAGGCCAATGGCCAAGCTGATGAGCCGAGGAAGGTGAATCATGGCCGCCAGAAAAATCATGCTGATGCCAATTGCCCAAATTACTTGAAGGAAAAGATCTCCGGTCCAAACAAAATTCCAAGCCACATTCACCACCGTGAGTTCAAGAAATACGAGCCAAAACCCTCGCTTAAGGAGCCAAATAGAAAGTTCTTTTTTCGTTCTGCGTAGGCTAACAAAGTAGGCCGAGGTGCCTGCCAGAAAAACAAAAACTGGGGCGCAGTAGTGCGTTATAAAACGGGTGAAAAATAGAATAGCGGAGCTTTGTGTTAGGTCTGTTGGCGAGTAGAGCAAAACATCTGCATGGAAGTAGTCGCGCACATGGTCGAGGGCCATGATCACCATTACCCATCCACGCATCATGTCAATGGATTCAATTCTGGTTCGTTCGGCCATCAGTTTGAAAGGTTCGGTTAGCAGGTAAAGCTAGTTAATTGACTTTCATTTCGCCGGCTTGATCCAACAATCTTATGGAGCGCAGAAGGCTTTCGTTTGAATTGTTGATCTCTCGAATCATGTTGAACAGCGAAGGGGTATCCAGCTCATGCTGATCGGAAGCAGATAGAATACGATACAACTCCTCATTTTCGAGTTTGAAGTTTTTACCCAGAAGGTCTTTGGCCGGAGAAAGGTCGCCCGGCTCGAAGAGACCAAGCTTCTCGCTGGACAGCCGTAGGGTTTTGTAAAACGATTTTTGATGACTGCGAATGTTGGTGAACCACTTGAAATAGTTTTCCGAAACGGCTGCACGCAATTCCTCCAGGTTGTGACGAATGTCTTTCAAGTCTTTAGAACTAAGCGTGGCATTGCGAATGGCCGAGATCAATAAATTGGTTTTCTTGGCCTCATCTTCAGTAAGTGGACTTTGTAGCAATGGAATGTAGAATTGCACAATTTCTTCTTCGTAGCTCTTCAGCTTAAAATATTCTTCCTCCGGATTGCCCGTTTTCTTAAAGAAAAGTTGGTTTACCTCAATGGCTCTTTTGAAAAATGCAATGCTCTCTTTTTCCAGCGCCACAGTGGCGGCGTAGGGTTCGCTAGGGCTGGCCTGACTGAGCACCAGTGACTGTTTCTTTTCCCTATCCTTCACCACCCTGTCAATAAACCGGGTGAAAAAGCCCAAAAAGGGCAACATGATGACAATTCCGACCAAATTGAACATGCTGTGGAAGAGTACAACGGCTATGAGTGGATCAGTAATGTGCATTACATGAATGATAAGCCGCAGAAGAAGAGGCAAGAGCGCAATGGCCAATACACCACTAAACAAATTGAAATAAAATTGGGAGAATCCAACTTTTCGCTTGATCAGATTTCCTTTTACCGTTCCAATTAAAGCGGTGATGGTGGTGCCCATATCGCCACCAATGATCAGATAAGCGCCTTGCTCAAGGCTGATCATCCCTACAGATAACGAGCTAAGCACAATCATCATGGCGGCGGAGCTGGACTGAATGGTGGCCGCCAGCAATACGCCAAAAAAGACGAAAATGATGGAAGGTTTCCCATCCAAAAAGCTGAGGTCGAGGTGGTCCGCGAAAGCAGCGAAGCCATCTTTCATGTAGCTCAATCCTAAAAACATAAAGCTGAAACCCATGAGCATCTTGCTCAGGTTGGACCAGCGTGGCGACTTCAAGAAGATGATGCCTAGGCCGCCAATGGCCAGAAAGGGCATGATGAAAGATTCGATATCGAGCTTAAAACCGATCAACGAAACCAACCACCCGGTGGCCGTGGTGCCCAGGTTGGCGCCCATAATCATGCCTATGCCATTGCGCAAACCAATGATTCCGGCACCGGCAAACGACATCACCAACAAGGATACCATGGAGCTGCTTTGCAGAATCGTGGTAACAAATGCGCCCGAAAACACAGCCTTTATCCGGTTGCCCGTTTGCTTCCGCAAAAAGATTTTAAAGGTGCGACCCGCCAATGTTTTTATGGCCTCTTCGAGCATAAACATACCGAATAGGAAAAGCCCCAGTCCGGCGAGTAGCTGCCATATTTGAATGTCTTGAAAAGCCATGTGTCGTGCTTAAACTTCTAAAGGTAGCTTAAACCCGATTATACTTTAAATTTTAATTAGCTTTCCGTGGCTTTCAGTTCCG
Organism: uncultured Cryomorphaceae bacterium; assembly: GCA_964490025.1. Lineage (GTDB taxonomy): Bacteria > Bacteroidota > Bacteroidia > Flavobacteriales > ECT2AJA-044 > CAZBBV01. The sequence goes on from CAZBBV010000036.1 coordinate 9,986, forward strand.
TCCGAGCTATATATCTGATAAAAATAGATTCCTGCAGGCCAGTCTTGAGTGTCCAGCCGCACGGTTTCAGTTGAGTCCTTCTCAAAAACCTTTTTTCCCAGGCTATCGATAATGACCAACTTGCTTTTAGCTGGCAGATTGTCGAAATGCAGGTTTTCTGTAAAAGGGTTTGGCGTTGGTGCATAGTCCATTTGGCCGCGATCGTCCAGCGAACTTGCAGGACATAGCACACAGTTTTTCTGAAAAGTGATTTCTGTATCGCTTGAAATGCCGCTGTTGAAGGCGTTGGCCGCCACGCAATCGCCTTTCAGCTGATATTTCAGCCAAGGGATGAGGTATCGGAAAAGAATTTCGTGTTGTTGGGCTCTCGAAATGGTGGGTGCTGGGGTGCAGGTGGCCTCACCAAAGTTGCAATAGAAATTGCTCTCGGCCATTTGGCAATGGCTACCACCGGCAATGCTGATGTAGGTTTTGCAAGCGCTCAACAGATTCTGATACATGGGCAATTGGTGGTTGGCAGGAGGGGTGACACAGTCGTTGGCGCCGGCGATTACCAACGCAGGGATGGAAATGCCACTTGCCGCTTGGATGGCTGAGGTGGATGTTTCAGCCGCGGCCAATGTGGCTATGCTTTTAATTTTCGGACTTAAAGTAGCTGCCAGAAACGCCGATCCCCCGCCCATGCTATGGCCCATCACACAGTTCATACTATCCACCCGACCAAAAAACA
>CAZBBV010000037.1:0-1150 GCA_964490025.1 uncultured Cryomorphaceae bacterium
GTGCGGCCCCACCGGACTTGGCGTGCTGTATGGCAAGGAAGAGTGGCTCAACGCCATGCCGCCATTCATGGGCGGAGGCGAAATGATCAAAGAAGTGAAAACCGAAGGCAGCACCTGGGCCGATTTGCCGCATAAGTTCGAAGCCGGAACGCCCAACATTGCTGAGGTAATGGCCATGGGCGCGGCCATTGACTACCTCCGGCAAATAGGTTGGGAGGCTATTGACGCTCAAGAGCAAGAGCTTCTCCACTATGCCACTAATAGATTAAATGCATTGTCCGGCATGCGCATTTTTGGCATGTCGAAAGATAAAGTGTCGGTGATTTCTTTTCTCCTGGAAGGCATACACCCGTACGACGCAGGCATGGTGCTCGATAAACTAGGTATAGCTGTTCGCACCGGACATCATTGCACACAACCCGTTATGGATTATTTCCACATTCCGGGAACAGTGCGGGCCAGTTTTGCTTTTTACAACACCAAAGAAGAAGTGGATGCCCTGATTTCAGGATTGGAACGGGTGATAAAAATGTTTCGCGGATGAGCATAGCAGAAAAAGAAGCGGAGGTAATTGAGGAGTTTGCCTTTTTCGACGATTGGCTGTCCAAATACGACCATCTCATTGAGCTGGGACGCGATTTGCCCATGATTGATGAATCGAAAAAAACGGCTGAGAACATCATAAAAGGCTGCCAAAGCCAGGTGTGGCTGGATGGCTATATGGAGGATGGGAAGGTGCAATTCAAGGCCGATAGCGACGCCATCATTACCAAGGGCATCATTTCGTTGCTCATCCGGGTGTTGGGCAACGAAAAACCACAAGACATTGTAGACGCTGAGTTGCGCTTTTTGGATGAAATAGGCCTGAAAGAGCACCTTTCGCCCACCCGAGCCAACGGGCTGCTGGCTATGGTAAAGCAAATGAAATTCTACGCCTTGGCCTTTTCGGCAAAAAACTAAAAACGACTATGCAACTGAACGAACAAGATATGGAAATGGTAGGCGGGCAAGTAGTGGATGTGCTGCGCACCATCTACGATCCCGAAATACCTGTGGACATCTACGAACTGGGGCTGATATATGACGTGCGTGTGAGCGACGAAGGCGACGTGGAAATTGAAATGACACTCACTTCGCCCAATTGCCCGGT
>CAZBBV010000037.1:1250-10654 GCA_964490025.1 uncultured Cryomorphaceae bacterium
GCGCTGGCCATGCCTTTTTTGAAATAGCGGGTGTACTCCATTTCGGTGCTGTGCGTGTATTCCGGGGTCAGGTTCGGATTTCCGGTGCGGATGTTTTGCGCATCTGCCACATCTGTAAACGGATTGAGTTGTTGCTCACGCGGACGGGAGATGCGCTTGCTGTATGAGAGCTTCAACTGATTGGTGCTGTTAATAGAATAAGTGGTGTGCAACGAAGGAAAAAGGTTGAGGTATTTCTGCGGGTTTTGCTGCCCGGTTTGCACCAACTCTGTTTGAATGAAAGTCTGTTCTGCGCGTAACCCACCTTTTATGCCGAGTTTGTCCCAAGAGATGGCGTAGGTGCCATAGGCGGCAAACACGTTTTCGTTGTATAGAAATTGGTTGGTTTGGTTGGTGTCCACTTGCCAAAAAGGCTGCTCGTAGCTGTAGCGGTCGGAGTTCAAAGCGCGATCATTGAAGCGCCCGGCGTAGCGTCCGCCTGCTTCCAGGGTTTGGTTTTCGCCTACAGGCCTCACGTAGTCGATCTGCCCAATGAGCATGTCCATATCCGAAAGCGAATTGGTGCGCTGTGCCCAATAAAGTGAGTCCACTGCTTGTTCGAATTGGTCAAAATAGAAATTGGTAAAATGGCCCTCGCTGTTGCCGTTGTTGGCCGAATACCTGAAATCGACAGAGAGCGTGTGGTCTTTTCCTTTGTCGAGAAAATAGCCCAGGTTGATATCCGTTCCGTAGTCATATTCAGCATCACCACCGCCGCGCATTTGGCTGTTCAACAAGGTGTTGAAACCGTCGTAAAACACATAGTCCAGGTTTTCGCTCTCGAATCCGGGACGAAAATTCTGAGTGATTCCAAAGCTAAGGGTCGATTTTTTTGTGAGGGAATAGTCGGTAGCAAAGCGCAACATGTGGCTTTGGTGGATGCGCTCCCCATCAGTATTCTGGTCAAGTCGTAATATCCCTTCCGATAGGTAGTTGGTTCGGTCAGTACTTCCTTTATAAAACATGTCTCGATAGTTCCAGCTGTAGCTTCCCGAAAGGTTCCACTTGTCTTTCTTGTAGTTCACCACTGCATTTCCGGTGTATTTGTCGCGCGTGCCTACATTTACTGAGGCATTTCCGCTAAAGCCATCAAATGAATTCTTCTTGGTGATGATGTTGATGATGCCGCCCATTCCCTCCGGGTCGTATTTAGCGCCCGGGTTGGTGATGATTTCAATGCGCTCAATGGCCTCCGCCGGAAACTGGTTCAGGAAGGCTTGCGGATCGCCGCTGGTCATAAGAGATGGCTTGCCGTCCACCAAAATGGTGATGTTGCCACTTCCTCTCAACGAAATATTGCCATCCTGGTCCACCTCCAGGCTAGGGATGTTGTTGATCACGTCGCCAAGTGTGGCGCCTTTCGTAAGGGGCAGCTCGCTCACGGTGTAGGCCTTTTTGTCAATGCCTTGCGCATAGAAATTGCTTTGCCCTACCACCGCCACTTCTTTGAGTTCATTGGCATTTGTTTTCAGGGCAATGGTGCCCAAATCTCGCTCCACCGTAGTTTTAGGCGAGAGCATCACGCTATCAATTGTGGACGTTTCGTAGCCCATAAAAGCCACTTTCACCATGTATCCACCCACTGGAATTTTTTCAATGAGAAAAAGGCCTTTCGCGTCGGTCATCCCGCCGGTCACCACTTGTCCGTTCCGCAGGCTTTCTAAGGCCACCGAAACGAACTCCATGGGCAGGCCGTTCTCGTCCACCACCTTGCCCGAAAGCACACCAATAGCGGGCGGCTGCCGATTGGGGTCGTTGTTTTGAGAAAAGGCGAAAAGCGAAATAAATAAGAGTAGAGCTAAAAGTAAATTCTTCATCAAAAGGTTGTTAGCGGCGTATCAAGACATCAAATCTTTCCTTCGGTTTAAGGTAAACCTTAGAACGGTATTTTTGTTTGTCGCAATATTGGCAATAATCATGCAGGAAATCATCAACAAAGTAGAACAAAGCGGGCTCATCACCATTGAGCTAAACCAAATGCTCAGCAACAAGCCACGGGTATCCTTCGACCTGAAAGATTGGCTTTACGAAGGCCTCATTTTGCGGGAAAAAGATTTTCGCGAAGGCTTGATGGCGCACGACTGGTCGCAATATCGCGACGCCTACGTGTGTGTGCATTGCTCAGCAGATGCCATTGTACCCATCTGGGCCTACATGCTGGTGGCGGGCTATCTGCAAGGGGTGGCCACAGAAGTTTTCTTTTCCTCAACAGAAGAATCCGAAAACATGATAACCCAACGCGAGATTGCCGGCCTTGATACAGCAAACTACATAGACCAAAGGGTAATAGTGAAAGGGTGCAGCGATCTGAAAGCGCCCGAAGCCGCCTACATGGCCATTACCATGAAACTGCAACCGGTGGTAAAAAGCCTGATGTTTGGCGAAGCCTGCAGCACGGTGCCTGTCTTTAAGCGTAAGTAATTTCTTAGCCGAGCCAGCCTTCGCGGTCCATGCTTCGGTATTGGATGGCCTCTGCGAGGTGCTGTGTTTCAATATTTTCTGCCGCCTCCAGGTCGGCAATGGTGCGGGCCACTTTCAGAATGCGGTCGTAGGCGCGGGCGCTCAATTTCAGTTTCTCCATAGCGTTTTTCAGCAACAGGTTTCCGCTTTCGCTTATCTGGCAATATTTACGAATGAGCTTCACGCCCATCTGCGCGTTGTAGTGAATGTTTTCAAGGCTTTTGTATCGCTCCGACTGCACTTCACGGGCTTTCATCACACGTTCGCGAATGGCGCTGCTGGGTTCGCTTTGGCGTTTGGCCGAGAGCTCGTCGAAGGCCACGGGCTGCACCTCGATATGCAAATCGATACGGTCGAGCAGGGGACCGGATATTTTACTCAAGTAGCGCTGCATCTCCTGTGGCGAGCTGCTAAACGGACTGGAAGGATCGTAAAAATCGCCGCTGGGACTGGGATTCATGCTGGCCACCAACATAAAGCTGGCCGGATATTCTACCGAAAATTTTGCCCGCGAAATGGTCACAGTTCGGTCTTCGAGCGGTTGGCGCATTACCTCAAGCACCGAGCGTTTGAATTCGGGCAATTCGTCCAGAAAAAGCACGCCATTGTGCGCCAGGCTTATCTCGCCCGGCTGCGGATAGCCGCCTCCGCCCACCAAGGCCACGTCGCTAATGGTGTGGTGCGGCGCCCGAAATGGCCGAGCGGCCACTAGACCGCTGTGCTCTTTGAGTCTACCGGCTACCGAGTGAATTTTGGTGGTTTCGAGCGCTTCCTGCAGCGTGAGCGGCGGTAGAATGGAAGGCAGCCTGCGCGATAGCATGGTTTTCCCCGATCCCGGAGGGCCTACCAACAGCACATTGTGTCCGCCGGAGGCGGCAATCTCCAAGGCGCGTTTCACATTTTCCTGCCCTTTTACATCCGCAAAGTCGAACTCGGTGTTCACCACCTGGTCCATAAATTCCTTTCGGGTATCTACTATGGTTCGCTCGAGGGGTTTCCCTTCATCAAAAAATTCAATTACCTCCTTGATGTTCGTCACGCCATACACCTCCAGTTGATCCACTATGGCGGCTTCTTTCGCATTTTGCGCGGGGAGAATAAAGCCTTTGAATCCTTCTTTTCGTGCCTGAATGGCAATGGGCAGTGCGCCGCGTATGGGCTGCAGGCCACCATCCAACGACAGCTCGCCCATGATGATGTATTCGCCCATGCCTTCCTCGCGCACCTGCTCGCTGGCGGCCAGTATGCCCATGGCCAGCGTGAGGTCGTAGGCCGAGCCTTCCTTGCGAATGTCGGCCGGAGCCATGTTCACCGTTATTCTTTTTCCCGGAAGCCGATAGCCGTTGTTTTTCAAGGCGGCTTCTATGCGTTGCTGGCTCTCTTTCACCGCATTGTCGGGCAGGCCCACCAGAAAAAATTTGGTACCCGGCGCCACATTCACCTCCACGGTGATGGTGGTGGCATCCACTCCGTACACTGCGCTACCATAGGTTTTTACAAGCATGGCCCTAAGCTATCCAATTTTTTATTTCCTCGAACTGTAATGTCGTTTTAGCCATTGGCTCAGTCCGCCAAGACCCGGAAAGAGTACCCGCTCGGTGATATTGGCCTGGTCGAGCTTGTCGCGAATTTCCCATTTCAGCTTTTTCGAAAGCACAATCTTCGAGCAATACTCGGGGTGTTTGCTCAACCAATCGTCCAGCGACACGGTGGGGTTGCTGAGCAGCGAAAACAAGGCAAATTGGTTCACAATGCGGTTGTCCAGCGAGGGCGGCTCCAGAAAAAGAAGGAACTCATCCTCCTCCAGGGCGCTTAGGTCCTCCAGTTTTTTGCACACGCTGCCCAGCAGTTCGGCGGTAAACACATTGCTCTGTTCGCGCTTGATTACCTTATTGAGCTTTTCAGGCAAATGCTCGTTGAGCGCCACATAGTTTAGGCACCATATCACACCGTCTTGTTCGAAAAAGTTCAAATCGTCCGTAGCGAAATGTAGCGCCACATAAGGGCTGTAGGTCCAGTCGAGTAGGCGGGTGGGTAGTCCGTGGTGTTGCGCTACCGCCAGCCAGTTCCACACCGAGTCGCCGGGGCTGGCATCCGTGTGTGCGTATTTGCGGAAATTGCGCAGCAGGTGTCTTTCCAACATTTCGTAGGGTCCGCCAAGGCGCTGCAGGCTGGTTTCCAGTCGCCACGAGCTCACGTTCAGCCCGCGGTATATTTCTTCCGAGCGAAAGCGATTGATGCGGGCATCCCAGGTGTTTTGGAAAAGGAGGTCCTGGAGCTCGGCCCAGTTTTGCGGGTGGAATTCAGTGTAGGGGCTCATGGTTTTGGTCAATCTTTTTGTGGCCTGCTTCCAAGGGTGACAAACATCATATTAATTACCTTTCGGGAGTCTTTGCTTTGAGGTGAAAATTAATCAATCCACACACACGACAATGAAAAGAAGAGAGTCAATATCGCATATCATGACCCGCGACGTGATTACGCTTAGCGTTCACGACCGATTGGAAGATGCCGAACGAATATTCCATGAGCATAAAATTCGCCACATACCCATTACCGAAAACCACCGCCTGGTGGGCATGCTCAGCCTCACCGATTTGCTGCGCATCAGCTATGTCGACAATTTCGACGACAGTTCCGTAGGCACCACGGTGTACAACATGTTTGGTATTGAGCAAGTGATGGTAAGTGAGGTGATGAGCATTTCGCCTGAAGACAGCATCCGTGATGCTGCGGAAATATTGGCCAGCAAAGAGTTTCATGCGCTGCCGGTGGTAGAAAATGGCCAGCTGGTGGGCATTGTCACCACCACCGATCTTATCAAGTATCTGCTGGAGCAGTATTGATTTTCTAGTTCCGTAGCCTCATTTTAATCATCCGCCAGCCCCAACTCGGCTTGTAGTTCGGGGTTGATGAACAGGTAGCTGAACACCTCCAGTTGTTGCGGGTTGAAGAAGTCCACGCCATTGATTTCGAAAGGATAGAATATGCGGTGCTGTATGGACAGTATGCCCATGCATTTTTGTCGCTCGTTCCACAGCACCACGCCCTGCTCGGAGTTGTCATCCGGATCCACCTTGAAGCGTAGGATGTCCCATTCGTAGATCACCTTGCTGTTTTTGTCGCGGTAGGCGGTGGCCTCGTCGGTGATGTCGTGTTCTATGGGGTTTCCGCTCCACCAAAAGGTGTCGCGGCTATAAAAGCGGGTCTTGCCGTTGATGATGCGCATGTAGCCCACCACGCGGCTGCTCTGTCTTAGTCGGTATCGCAGTTCACTTTCTACCAGCATACATTCCGTGCTCTATTTGGTCAATAAGGGCATGGATCACTTTGATATGTATTTCCTGTGCCCGATCGGCATAGGGGCTATGGGGTGCTCTAATTTCTATGTCGGCCAGCGCGGCGAGTTGTCCGCCGTCTTTTCCGGTGAGCGCTACCACCGCCATGCCCATGTTGCGGGCCACTTCGGCGGCCTTCACCACATTGCGGCTATTGCCACTCGTGCTGATGGCCAGTAGCACATCTCCGGCTTTTCCCACAGCCTCTATGTACCGTGAGAAAACGTAGTCGTAGCCAAAATCGTTCGCTACGCAGGAAATATGTGAAGGATCGGAAATGGAAAGGGCGGCCAAGGCAGGGCGGTCGTTGCGGAAGCGTCCGCTCAGCTCTTCGGCAAAGTGCATGGCGTCGCACATGCTGCCGCCGTTGCCACAGGAAATTATTTTCCCGCCATTCTTCAACGATTGAATCATATGCTCAGCCGCTTGCGCAATGCGGTTCAGGTTGTCGGCATGGGCACGGAACTGCTCAAGCGCCTGTGCCGCTTCCTGAAAAACCTGCTCTATGCGCTCGTTGCTCATTTCTGTTCTTCAAAGATTTTGATGCCTTTTTTGAGCCAAGAGATGTAGAATTCAATATCGGGATCGTAGGCGGCGGCTTCGTGTAGCGGCTCGTGGCTGTCGTGGCCCAAAATGAGGTAGTAAGGCTGGCTGTTGGTGTTGTAGTGGCGGGCCTGGAAGTCGCTCCAGAGGTTGCCCACGGTGCGCACTTTTTTATTGGTCACGTCGCTAATGTATTGTTGGTCTTCGGGCAGTTTTTGCCTTTCGTCCACGTAGAGGGAGATGAGCACCACTTCGTTTCTGAGTATTTCCAACACCCGCGGATCGCTCCACACCTGCTCTTCCATCTTGCGGCAATTCACACATCCCCAACCGGTAAAGTCGAGCAAGATGGGCTTGTTCACCTGCTTGGCATAGGCCAGTCCGGATTCGTAGTCGTGGAAGCAGTTGAGACTAAACGGACAGTGGGCGGGGTCGGCTCCTTTGGGCACCGTGCCTTCTTCACTTCCGCCACCCGAGGTGACTATGGCCTTTCCGCCAAAGCCTTCCGGCGCTTCGCTGTAGAACGGCGGCGGCGGAAATCCGCTAATGAGTTTGAGCGGAGCGCCCCACAATCCGGGTATGAGATATATGGTGAACATGAAGGCGAATAGGGTAAAGAACAGCCGAGGCACGCCAATGTGGTCGCTTTTGCTGTCGTGCGGCAGGCGGTAGGCGCCTATTAAGTACAAGGTCAGCATACCGAAAATGGCGATCCAGCTCACCAGGAACCATTCGCGTTTCAAAAGTCCGGCTTGCCACACCATGTCGGCAGTGCTGAGGAATTTCAAGGCAAAGGCCAGTTCTACAAAACCCAGAACAACCTTTACACTGTTGAGCCATCCGCCGGATCGGGGAAGGGTGTTGAGCCATCCGGGGAAGGCGGCAAACAAGGCAAAAGGCAATGCCAGCGCCAACGAGAAGCCGAACATACCTACGAGTGGGCCTTTGATGCCACCGCTAAAAGCTTCGAAAAGCAGGGTGCCAATGATGGGGCCTGTGCAACTGAACGAAACCAAGGCCAGCGTGAAAGCCATGAAAAAGATGCCGAGCAATCCGCCACGTTCGGAGGCGCGGTCGGTTTTGTTGATCCACGACGAGGGCAGGGTAATTTCGAATGCGCCAAAAAACGAGATGGCGAACACCACGAGCAGAAGGAAAAAGACAATGTTTACCCACGGATTGGTGGAAAAAGCATTGAGCGCATCCGGCCCGAAGAAAACGGTGATGAGGTAGCCAATGGAAACGTATAGCGCAATGATGCTCACGCCATAAATGATGGCATTGGAGATGCCTTTGGCGCGGGTTTTACTTTGCTTGGTGAAGAAGCTCACTGTAAGCGGAATCATGGGGAACACGCAGGGCGTAAGTAAGGCTGCAAAACCCCCTAAAAAGCTTAAAAGAAAAATGCCAAGCAAACTGTTGTCTTTGGCCTTTTTAGGTTCGGGTTGTGGTTCTGCTTCCGCTTCTGCTTCTTCCACCACAACTGAAGTATCGCTTTCTTCGGTCGTGCTTGTTGAGGTATCGCTTTCCTCCACCGGCACCACAGCGGCTTCTGTCTCCCCCGGACCTTTTACCTTAAAGCTGTATTCCACATAGTCGGGCGGCAGGCACTGATGGTCGTCGCAGGTCATAAAGATGAGTTCCCCTTTAATGGTGTGCGTGCCCGGTTTGGTCACTTTCACTTTTTGGCGGAATATGGCCTCATGGCTGAAATACTTGAGGTCCATCATGAAGTTGGGGTCGTACTCTAATGTGGCTTTGCCTTCTTCCACTTTGCCAATGAGCTGATAGAAATCTTCTTTTACGAAGGTAAACTCGGTAGGAATGGGGCCGCCTTCAGGAATGTCCTGCGAGTAGAGGTGCCATTTGGGCTCCATCTTGGCCTTGAGGATGAGGGTGGCTTCGCCATCTTTGCCCTGCTCCACACTGAACGACCATTTTACGGGGGTCAAAATTTGCCCGTGGCCGAAAAAAGGAAGGAAAATTATTAGAAAGAATAAGCGGCGGAATATATTCATGTAGTGTGCGCTATTGCTCATTTCATACTGCTTAAAAGTTGCACAAGATATACCTTTTCGGTAGTGTCAGCAACCTTGAAACGGTCGTCCAAACGCATACCAATTATCCAAACGATTTGATTGCCGGAACACAGTATTCTGACACTTTCTTTCTCTATTCGGTTCAATTTCATATCGGTGAAGAAGTCTTGCACTTTCTTCATGCCGATCATGCCGAGGGGAACAAAACGGTCGCCCTCGCGCCAGGGTCTAACGGTCAATGGCCATTTTAATTTCTCAGCATCCAGAATGGCTACGTGGTCGCCCATGTCCAGATTGGCCGGCGGACGGTCCAAGAGGCGAAAATTCAAACTTACCGATCCCTCCCAAAGGCCCTCTAGCTCCGGAATTGCCTCCATGCCAACAGCCGTTTCATTCGTTTCTTGAATAATGACAAATTCCCGATCGGTCAGGACTCGCTTATTGCCTACCACGTTCATGGTGCCTACCTCCGCATGCAGGTGGGTCCACAGCAATTCTGGCGGATCGATACCCAATTCTATAGCCCATTCGTGCAAAAGGTATTTCGCGCCGGGAAACAAGCGGCTTCTTTCTATCGGTATTTTCCAGCTTGACCCCTCTTGAATGGCCAATTTTTTCATTTGCCGAATGCCTTCTTCCACCAATGGCGACAATTGCGCCATGTGGTCCGAAAAGCGGTGAATGGTTTCGGAAAGCGAAGGATTCATTTCTCGTAAAATGGGCAACACATCCAGCCGCAGTTGGTTACGCTTGTAATGGGTGCTGCGGTTCGAGCTGTCTTCGCGGTAGGCTATTTCGTTGTGCGTCATCCATTGCGCTATTTCGCTTCTGGCTAATGAAAGCATGGGTCGAAGCATCTTTCCCCTGGCCGAACGCATGCTGTGCAAACCTGCCAGGCGCGTGCCACGGATGATGTTCAGCAAAACGGTTTCCGCCAGGTCGTCTTCGTGGTGGGCTAGGAGAACGAAATCTACTTCGCCTTGTT
>CAZBBV010000038.1:0-10605 GCA_964490025.1 uncultured Cryomorphaceae bacterium
GTGGCTTCGTGGAGCCGCTGGTGGACATTCCAAGAAATCTACAACAATGCAAACACAGAATTAGCAAAACTTGGGAAACCCATTATGCTCACGGAATTCAGTTCCCTGGCGGTGGGCGGAAACAGAGCGGAATGGTTCCGGGAAGCATTAGACTCTTTGCCCACCCGATATCCGGAAATAAAATCTGTGGTGTTTTTCCACGTACACAATGACGTCACCACTTCCTACAAAGCGCTTGATTGGTCGTTCAGAACGGATAGCGCTGTGGTGAAAGAGCTTAGAATGTGGATTGAACGAAGTGATTTATAATCGACTAACTGGGAATAAAAAACAAGAGCACAGCAATAAGGAAGTACAGAATCAGGAGCTGAACCCCCTTGTACCAATTGGCGCGACCATCTCCCGTTATAGCGCTACTCACTAAGGCAGAAACGAAAAGTGCAATCACCAATCCTCTGCCGAAAGTCAAGTTGAAAGGTGTAGGTGAAACAAAGTGGCTCATGAGCACGTAAAGCGGGGCTAGGAATAGTGCAATTTGGATAGAGCTTCCTTGCGCAACGCCCAGACTGAGGTCCATCTTGTTTTTCGAAGCCATGGTCACTGCGGAAATAAATTCACCTGCACCGCTCACAATGGCCACAATGATTAGTCCGATAAAAGCCTCCGACAGGCCCATAATTTCACCGGTTTTCTCTACCGAATCGACCAAGACATTGCTGACAAACGCGGTAATAACACACCCTACCAATAGAAATATAACCGACTTCCGAACAGTCCAGGTTTTTTCACCCTCGGCCTCCGATCCCTCAGCTGCGATCACGCTTTTGAAAAGATCGGGATGGGTTTTAATCATAAAAACGAGGTACAATACATAGCCCATTAATAGCGTGACAGATAGTATAAGATTGAGCGTCTGCTCATTAATCTTGCCTTCCTCGGTAATGGAAAATTGGTGAAAACCACTGGGAATCATCAGGCTTACCACTGCCAGTAGCATCATGGTGTTGTACAAACGAATAGAAATAGGATTAAACTCTTGATTGCGAAACTTCAATCCGCCAACCAAAAAAGAAAAGCCGGTAGACAATAATAAATTAAGCAAAATACCTCCGCCAATGGCCGAAAGCAAGAGTTCGTATAAGCCGGCTTTGAGTGCGAGAAAGCCAAAAATGATTTCCGGAACCTTCCCAAAGGATGCGCTAAGCAGGCCGCCCACCGCATCACCTGTGTATTTCGCTAAATGCTCGGTGCTTTCGCCAATAAGCATAGCCACCGGAATGATGGCAAGTGCAGCAGTAAAAAACACAACAGGGGCTGAGGCTCCTGTTTTGTCCAGTAAAAAGGTAATGGGAATAAATAAGTACAACCAATGGATACCAGGCTTCAACAATTTTCTCATGGTGATACTGTTTTGGTAACGTCAAAGGAATGCTTTTCTTTATATCGCCCACGCTTGAGGACAAATTACCTTGCAATATTTCAACTTACACTCAAGAAATAATCCTTAATAATCACAATGCAATATGGTCGAAGGGAATACATTTGCCTAGAATAAAACCTATCCCTATGAATGCAGTACGTCTTGGCATTTGCTCAGCAATCTTGATGTTTGTTGTTATTTCTCCATCAGGCGCTCAAGAAACCGAAGGCAGCACCACCATAGACAGCACTTGTGTTCAAATTGACCTGGCGGATCTGATTAGAAATGCGCGAGGGATTCCGCCACAGGAAAAGAAAGAAAGTTCGGGATCGCTGCTGCTACTACCCATCATTGGCTCCAATCCTGCCACGGGTTTTATGCTTGGCGTGGGCGGACAATACGCCTTCAAAATGCCTGGACTAACACTCTATTCTCTGGTATCAGGTAGTGCGCAGATTACCACCAAAGGTCAGCTCATTTTCATGCTTAAAAACAGCGTGTACACCAAAAATAACCGGATTTTCTTCTCCGGCGATTGGCGATTTCTGATCTATTCCCAGGCCACCTACGGCCTTGGCACCAATGCCCCTGAAGGCGGCATCTTAGATTACCAATTGAATATTGGCGGATTAGAACTTGATCAAGACTCGCTGGCCCAACCCATGAATTTCAACTTTGCCCGATTGCATCAATCTGTGGGATGGAAGGTGAAAGATGGAATTTACCTTGGCTTCGGATACTGCTTCGATTCATACTTCAAAATAGAAGATTTGAAGCTAGACCTAGGGCCTGAAGACACGCTCATCACCAGCCACTATGCCTACAATACCAACTACGGCTTTAATACCGAAAAATACTACTCCTCGGCAATAAATGTGAATATAACCATTGACAAAAGAGACAACATGATCAACGCCCATAAGGGCTATTACGCCAATGTGGCCTGGCGCGGTGCCTTTGAATTTATAGGAAACAGAACCACAACAAACTATTTCGAAGCTGAATGGAGAAGCTTTCATGGCGTTTCAAAAAAGAATCCCGCACACTTGATTGCCTTTTGGGCCATGGGCAACTTCTCACCCATTGGCGATTTTCCTTACATGATATTGCCTGCCACTGCCTACGACCAGCGCGGACGGAGCGCCAGAGGCTACACCCAAGGAAGGTTTAGGGGAAATAGTATGGTTTATACAGAAGCGGAATATCGCTTCCCTCTTTCGCCCTGCGGTGGGGTGCTCGGTGGGGTGCTGTTTGTTAATGCCACCTCAGCGGCCCACCCTACCAATGATAATGTCAATTTGCTCTCTACCATAAGTCCTAGTTATGGTTTTGGGCTTCGCGTAATGGTGGACAAGCGCTCACTTACCAACCTTGCAATCGATTTCGGATTTGGGCAAAACAGCTTCGGATTCTATCTAGCCGCTTCGGAAACGTTTTGATTCACCAGCTTTAGTACCTATTAAGGATGAAAAAAGCTTTTATAGGATATTCTAGTCCTTTATGCAGTAGAAATCATTTGGTACTTACGTTGGCTCCAATACTTTTGACCAGCTGACTTATACCAAAACTAAATTCTTCAATAGATGAAAACGTATCTTCCTTTTCTAATAGTGATTGGCATTCTTTTGTGCGTTCCGTTAAGGGCGCAGGTATTTTCTAATAAGGAGGTCGGGCCGAAAAACCAAACCCTTTCAGATAGCCTGAAAAACAGCGAATACCCTTACGACCTACCGATATGGGGCGAAAAAGCCACGAAAGCCGGATATAACCTTCCTTACTCAGCAGGTATAAGTGCCCAGTATTTCTGGCAAGAATCAGAAATTGTCATTGAAAACCTTCAAGTAGGTTTTAATCAAGGCCCTATGTACGACCTAGATGGCTTGATTCGCTTTGATAAAACGATTGCCACTGCAAGTGCCTCTACATTCAGGCCGGATATATGGCTCTTTCCTTTCTTAAATGTGTATGCCATTCTTGGGCAGGCTTCTGCCTCAACAGCAGTAAATTTTGGTGTTTGGCTGCCTGATTCGACAGGAAAAAGTAGAGAGGTATTATCCACCGGAACGGTGGTAGAATTTTCTACCACTACTTCCGGTTTTGGGTTAACACCAACCATTGGTGTTGGCGGGGGTTTTCTAGCCTTAGATATGAATTGGACCTGGACAGATGTACCTCAGTTGAAAGAACCTGCGCGTACTTTTGTTTTCGGACCGCGCTTTGGAAAGAATTTCAAGCTGAAAAAAGAAAGCACAGTAGCCATATGGGCGGGTGGATTTCGCGCCTCTATAAGCTCAAACACTTATGGAAACCTAGCACTATCGGAAGTAGCGCCCATTGACGAATGGACACAGAACCTAGATGAGGGCTATGCGCAGCTCGATCAGGCCAGTCAGGAAATTGACATTTGGTGGAACAATCTATCATCCAGTGAACAACAAAGTCCAGTAAACCAAGCTAAATACAACGCGGCAAATGCCACACTAGAAACGGCCGGACAAATATTAAATGCAGCCAATGGCGCAGTGAACACAGTAGGCAACTCCACTGTGCAGTATTCCATGGATAAATACCTAAAAGACAAATGGAACTTTATCGTGGGCGCTCAATACCAATTGAACAAGCATTGGATGATGAGAGGCGAATTAGGCTTTCTTGGTTCCAGATCCCAATTTATGGTAGGAATGCAATACCGATTTGGCCTTTAATTAGATGTTTGAAGCGATTAAAATCCTGATAAATTAGCCTTCTCATAAAAACCCATCATCAAAATGAAATCACTATTACTTTTCATTCCCGCCATAGCCCTACTTTTCGCTTCATGCAGTTCAATCAGTTTCGGATACGACTACGACCGAAATGGTGATTTTGTCAATTACAAAACTTACCAGATGAGTGAAGACTCATACAAACTCCCGGTAGATGAACTGAACAGAGACCGCATCATCAGAGCTGTGGAAGCCGAATTGCTGAATGAAGGATTCACAAAGTCGGACAGCCCGGATGTGATTATTGACCTACAACTAAAAGCGCACGAAGAGGTGCAAGCCAATGCCACTTCATCAGGCGTTTATGGTGGCCGCTACTACTATGGCGCCGGATTTACGACTACCGATATTACCTATACAAAATATGTGGTGGGCACCCTTTTCGTGAATATGGTGGATGCCAAATCAGAGAAAATAGTTTGGCAAGGACGCGCTACCAAAACATTGGAAGAAAACCTAAGTCCTGAAAAGCGTGAGGCCAATATCAACTACGCAGTGCGTGGCATTTTTACCAAATATCCACCGGTGTACCGCAAATAGAAATCAAGAAAACGAGTAATAATGACGGAAGTCCGCTTGTTCTGTCATAAATAAACAACATGGCGCAAACCGACTATCTGCCCATTCTGCGATTTTTAAAGAGCTATGAGAGCATTGGATTTTCGGGAATAAACCGTGCCGATAAGACCGTGGTCAATCTTGAAGATCTTATCCGTGAAAACCGACAGTTCTTTTACGTGTGCGATATTCTGAAAATGAAAATCCTTTTCTCTTGCGGAGATTTGGAAGAACTGAATGGCGAAAAAACCGAAAACCTAGATTTTTCAACCTTCTTCGTTCGCTCCCACCCCGACGACCAAGCTCGACAAGCAGTGGCAAGAGCCAAAACTGTTCATGCTTCGCAAGAGGTGTTCTTTAGAAAGTTGCCGTCCTTAATTCAATCTTCAAATTTTAGGCAACGAGACGCCGTAGGACAGTATTTTGACATGCTTTACCAGATTTATTTCTTTTATAGCGAATCTCCTTCCTCAACCGTATATATGGCCTTGGTACTTACCGATATTGACCATTTTAAATTGGGTAGAAAAAAGAGCCACTATTATATGGGGGATGATTTCAGCAACTTCAGATTCCCGGATGAAGAACTCTTGGACATAGGGCATCAGCTGTCTTCCAGAGAGTTTCAAATACTGAAATTAATTTCAGAAGGAATGAATAGCGAGGAAATTGCGAATAAACTTTTTGTAAGTGTCAACACCGTTAAAACCCACAGGAGAAACATTCTTCGAAAAACCGAAAAAAGCACTACCCACGAGCTTGTTTACGAATTGATCGCAAAAGGAATTCTATAGCCATTAAATTGAACCTAATCATGCATGTTTTGAAATTTCAGCTAACTGTACTTTTCCTGGCGATAACCATTTTAACCATGGCACAGGACAGCACCAGCACGCAAAATGAGGATAGCAAGAATTTTCGCTTTGTTCCTCTTCCGGCTATAGCAGTAACGCCCACCACCGGCTTGATGCTAGGCATAGCTCCCGGAGCCTATTGGACTATGGGAGACAGAAATACGACATCTCCTTCCAGTGCCTTGGGAACGGTTATTTTTACAGAGAAAAAGCAAGTGCTCATTACGGCAAAGGCCGTTACTTTTTTCAACGAAGACAAATGGAACATGCTTACCGATCTTCGATACTTCATCAACTCACAACCTACCTACGGGCTGGGCACAGGCCCACAATCAGCTAAACCTGTGGGTACCGGTGGCGTTGATTTTTCAGACAATCCCTATCAGCCGATTGAATCTTCACAAATGATGGAATTCAACTATCTGCGCATCCACAACACACTCATGAAAAGACATGAAGACAGTCGCTTCTTTTACGGTTTGGGCTACCCTCTAGACTATCACTATAAGATAAACGACCAGCTCTTAAACCTCGACACCATTCCACCAGTAGTTACAAGCCATTACGGCTACAGCACCTTCTATGGTTTCAATCCTGAAAAGTATTGGCTGTCGGGAGTGTCGTTCAATCTGCTTTACGATAGTCGCGACAATGCGGTGAATCCTTATTCCGGAAGATATGCCTATGCCAACATTCGGGTTAATCCGGAGTTTATGGGTAGCGACCAAAGTTCGAGCTTGCTGTGGTTGGAATACCGCGACTATCTCCATCTTTCTAAAGATCGTCCTAGGCACCTCATTGGTTTTTGGGCTTTTGGCTGGTTTGAAACCAGCGGCACAGTGCCATATATGGATTTGCCGGGAATAGGCTGGGATCAGTTTGGCCGCTCAGGCCGTGCTTACACGCAAGGCCGATTCAGAGGCCAAGACATGATTTACACTGAGTTTGAATATCGGGTGCCACTACAAAAGAAAAAGGACATGTTTGGCGCAGTAGCCTTTGTAAACGGCACCACAGCTACCAACCGTGATGCCGGTATCGGCATTTATGACTATTTAGATGTGGCTTATGGCGTGGGACTGCGGGTGATGGTGATGAAAAAATCGCGAGCAAATCTGAGTATTGACTACGCCTGGGGAAAATATGGCGCACAAGGATTTTACTTTGGCTTGAACGAGGTATTTTAAACCTATAAAATGGCCGAAAACAAGCTATATACCAATTAATAAGTAATTACTTAGAACTTGATTTTTACCAATCTTCAAAGGCATTATATCTCTACCTTTGAAATCGTCTAAACTTAATACACAAATTATGAGATCTATTCTTATCATCCTCTTTGCAGGAATGGCCTTGTTCAACACCTCCTGCTATCCCGGCGGTCCGGAATATTATTCCGACTTCGATTTGGTGATTACCAATTACAATGATGCCTACGATTTTGGGGCGAAAAACACCTATTTCATGCCCGATCAGGTTCCGCAAATTGATGGCGACACTTCCACCTACGATTTTGTGGATGCCATTTATGCGGCGCAAATGCTGGCAGCCATAGAGCAAAACATGACCGCACGCGGCTATCAGCGCGTTGGCGAAAATGACGACCCTGATATTTTGCTCACCGCTTCAGCACTTACGGTTACCAATGTAACGGTTGATTGCGGATGGTGGGGCTACTGGGGCGGCTGGTGGGGCTATCCCGGTTATCCCGGTTATGGAGGCTGCTATTATCCTGTGGCCTATAGCTACGAAACCGGAACCCTATTCATTACACTTTGGGACAAAGACGGACTGCCCAACGCACCTGAACAAGTGGTGAATGCCGAATGGACAGTGGGTATAAATGGCCTATTGGAAGGCAGCACCGCCGATTTAGTTCAACGTGCCCTTAGCAACATCAACCAAGCCTTCGATCAATCGCCGTATATCCAATCAAACTAATCCGAACGAAATCATGAGAAAATATATCTCCACCATTGCCCTTTTCTTTGCAGGAATGGGCCTTAGTCAAGCACAAGACCAATTTACCGCACTACACTATGATGTGGGCGTTAGCCTTGGAAATACACGCGATTACATAGAGCGCACGAGCAGTAGAGGCATTGGCTTCGACTACCGTTCCAGGGATATTTCAAATTTCGGCTGGGGCTTTACCATGGCCTGGCACGTGTTCTACGAAGACAAGCGAAACGAGACTTTTACCGGTGAAGATGGAACCCTAAGCATCCATGGTACGCAGTTCAGATATCTGAACACCATGCCTTTGCACCTCACTGCTCAGTATTATTTCAGTGAAACGGAGAATCCCATCCAACCTTTCGTGTCAATCGGTGCCGGAACCACCTACTTCAACCAGCGCACGGATATGGGTATGTATAGCGCCATCCGAAACAATTGGCAGTTCAGCATTCAGCCCGAAGTGGGCGTGAGTATAAGCAACGGAAGTGGCAACTCCATTTTTCTTGCCGCCAAATACATCAACTCCTTCAAGACGGATAGCTACGACGGACAGAGTTACCTCAGCTTCAACATTGGCCTTACCTGGGATTTTATCGGGTATTGAGTCCTTCAGGAAATCATATCGAAAGGTCGAAATCAATCAAACGATTTCGACCTTTCCTTTTTTAAATACAGGAACATGCTCGCTGCGATAGTGCATGGAAATCTCCATGTCGCGGCTGATGCCCAATTTCTCCAAGCGTTGTCGGTGCGAGGCATTTTTTAAAACTGTCTCAATATCGCCACTGTGGGCAAGCGCAGCAGCCATGTGCGCTTCGTCTCCCTCGAGCTGATAGCCTGTAGCCTGTAGTTCATTGGCGATAAGTCCGGCACCAAGCGTGTCTTCCAGCGAAAGCCTCCCTTTCCATCCGGCACAAAAAAGCAAAACATCCGAACGGCTTCCGGTGAGTTTTTGAACGATAGCCTGGTAGTTCATTAATGCGCCAATCCACACTGGATTAGCGGTTGCTTCGGCTGCTTGCAATGCCTTGGTACCGTTGGTAGTGGTTAGTATTACCTCCATTCCGGCATAGTTTCCTGAAAGAAATGCCTCCGGACTATTTCCCTCATCAAATCCTTCAATCATTTTTCCGTCGCGCTCGCCTACCAGCACTGCATTGGGATATTGCAATTTAAGCTCGTGGGCCTCCTCAATTTGGGCCACAGCAAAAATGGTTTTTACTCCGCCTTCGAAAGCAGCACAAATGGTGCTGGTGGCTCGGAAAACGTCGATCACCACAATGGTTCCTTCGAATGGAAGGTGCTTTTCGAACAATTCGGGGCTGAGGCAAACCGATACTTTGGGCATCTTATCCGGCTTGGTAGAACGGAATTTTTACCACTTGCGCTTTGAGTAATTTGTCGCGAACTGCCACAAATATTTCAGAACCGGGCGCGCTAAGTGCTGTCGGCACATAGCCCATTCCTATGGCTTTCCCCAATGAAGGCGACATGGTGCCGGAGGTAACAACGCCAATCTGATTTCCGTTGGCATCTGTGATGAGATAGTCGTGGCGTGGCACACCGCGGTCAATGAGTTCGAAGCCCACCAGCTTGCGGCTTGTGCCTGTTTCCTTTTGCTTTTTCAATGCTTCTGAGTTCACAAAATCTTTCGTGAATTTGGTAATCCATCCCAGTCCGGCTTCAATGGGTGAAGTGCTGTCGTTAATGTCGTTGCCATAGAGGCAAAATCCCATTTCCAAGCGCAAGGTATCGCGGGCGCCAAGTCCGATTGGCTTGATGCCCTGTGCCGCACCTGCCTCGAAAATGGCATTCCATATTTTCTCTGAATGTTCGAGATCAAAATAGACTTCGAAACCGCCTGCACCGGTGTAGCCTGTGGTGCTGATTAGCACATTGTCCACGCCGGCAAAGCGTCCTTTTTGAAAAGTGTAATAGCTCATGTCGCCCAGGTTCATGTCCGTAAGCGATTGCAGTGCTGCTGTGGCTTTCGGCCCTTGAACAGCAAGTAGAGATGTGCGGTCAGAAATGTCTTTCATGTCCACCCCAAAAGTGTTGTGCTTGCTTATCCAGTTCCAGTCTTTTTCAATGTTGGAAGCATTTACCACCAGCATGTAGGTCTTTTCATCAATGCGATACACGAGCAAGTCGTCCACTATTCCGCCTTTGTCGTTGGGCAGGCAGCTATACTGCACCTTTCCGTCGGTGAGCTTCGAGGCGTCGTTTGAAGTTACTTTCTGAATCAAGTCCAGCGCGCCTTCGCCTTTCAGAATAAATTCGCCCATGTGGCTCACATCAAACACGCCCACGGCGTTGCGCACGGTGTGGTGTTCGGCGCTCACGCCTTCGTATTGTATGGGCATTTCGTATCCGGCAAACTCGACCATCTTGGCTCCGAGCGATTTGTGAATGGAGTTAAAGGCTGTAAGTTTCATATTTCAGGAAATTAGAATTGGAATTCGATTCAATTGTAAATGGCTTATAGAGCGTTGGCAAAGCTAAATTTTCAAAAGAGAATAGCCCCGATTTTTACCTAATAAACATTGTGCAACTTTGGGCTGTTTTGCCATCAACCTTAACCAAAACACAGGAATGAACAGAATTCTTTTTTGGCTCCTTGCTCTCGCGACCTTATCGAGCTACGCCCAGCCCTATGCGGTAGGCCACACCACCATCACTTTCCAGGATCCGGCGCGCGGCAACCGCAATGTGCCCACCGAAATATACTACCCCGCCAACAGTGCAGGCGACAATGTGGCCGTGGCCACCGGGCAAGAGGCCAAATTTCCTGTTGTGGTATTCGGTCACGGCTTTGTGATGACCTGGGATGCCTACGAGAATATTTGGCAAAACCTCGTTCCCCAGGGATTTATCGTGGTTTTCCCGAAAACGGAGGGTTCCTTTTCCCCATCCCATGCGGAGTTTGGTGCTGACTTGGCTTTCCTTATCGACGCCATTGCTGATTTGGATGCTGCGCCCGCTTCTTTGTTCTTCGGCCGTGTGGACAGCATGAACTGTGTGATGGGCCACAGTATGGGCGGAGGCTCGG
>CAZBBV010000039.1:0-10574 GCA_964490025.1 uncultured Cryomorphaceae bacterium
ATGTTTTGTCTGTTCGGACGGAAAACATGGAGATAACCAGAAAATTTGTGGTTTCTGAAGGGCATACACATTAGGACTGCCAAAAAATTTTTTGAACTAGAAGGAGAGAAGAATACCTAACGAGAAGATGGGAAATGGGTGTTTAGGAAATGACGCTTTCATTTAAAATCAGATTTTCTCAGGAAAAGAAAGAGGGATAGCGGAATTAGAGTGAGCTTTATGTTCGGTATCTGCACTGAGGCGAACAACAAATCCACTTACTTCCCGCACAATCTCTTGACTGGAATGGAGCTTAAAAAATTTAAGTAAATCTTTTCTTCCTCTCGCTTGTGTGTACAAATATGTATCGTAATATTGCAATGTAATAATAAGCACCATGGGCGTAACCAAATCCGAACTCTTTACCGACGCGCAAAACCGAATGGCCATTTGGTCGAAAGTGCTGGCACATCCCGCGCGTATTGCCATTATAGAGCAACTAATAAATACCAACAGCTGCGTAAACAGCCAATTGGTGCTTGATCTTGGACTGGCGCAGGCCACCGTGAGTCAGCATTTACGCGAACTAAAATCCATTGGCATCATCAAAGGAAATATTGAAGGAGCATCCGTCAACTATTGTATTGATGCCAAGGTGTGGTACGAGATCAAAGTATCCTTTCAGGACTTTTTCGACCGCTATCCTTCCGACTGTTGTAATGATAAAAACTGCTAATCCTTAATTTTTTAAGCTATGAATACCTTTCCCCGCATGCATGTTTCGCTTTATGTAAGCGACCTTGACGCCAGTATAAACTTCTACACCCAATTCTTTGGCAAACATCCCGAAAAGATAAAGCCCGGTTACGCCAAATACATTCTAGAAAAACCCTCGCTTATCATCTCGTTTATTGAACATCCGGAGCGTGTTCAGGCGCACTTTGGCCATTTGGGCTTTCAGGTGGAAACCACTGAAGAGCTTGATCAAAAATTGAAAATAGCCGAAGCACTAAAGCTGGTGAGCAAAAAGGAAATTGGAACAGCCTGCTGCTACGCCACACAGGACAAATTTTGGGTGACTGATCCCGACGGTGTGCAGTGGGAAGTATACTATTTCCATGAAGATGCCGAGTTTAATGATCCGCACTATGCAGAAGAATCGGCTGAAGCCTGCTGCATGCCTTTGGCCACTTCAGAAAAGCCTAAAATGAAGCTAGCCGAAATTCAGAACAAGGTATGCGCCCCGGAAACCAATTGCTGCTGATATGAGCAAGTTGCCCCAATTGTATCCCGAATTGCAACCGGAGGTGGATGAAATTTTAGGCTTGCCCATAGCGGAAGACCGGAAGCCTGTGCTGCAATTGGTTATAGACTACATCCGAAATAAAAGAGAATTGCGAGAAGCTGTTCGGCTCAACTTCATCTGTACGCACAACTCAAGAAGGAGTCAGCTATCGCAGATATGGGCGCAAGTAGCCGCCTACTCTTTTGAAATTGGAATTGAGTCGTACTCGGGTGGTGTGGACGAAACTGCTTTCAACGAGCGGGCAGTGCGAGCGTTGGAAACGCAAGGCTTTCGCATGAGAAAAGAAGGCACGGGCAACCCGCGCTATCTGGTAAGCTTTGCGCCGGATGCTGAACCTGTTTTGGCCTTTTCTAAAATGTATGACGACCAGATCAATCCAACCACGGCTTTTGCGGCTATTATGACCTGTTCGGAGGCAGACGAAAACTGCCCCTACATTCCCGGAACGGAGGCGCGCATCCCCTTGCGCTACGACGACCCCAAGGCCTTTGACGGTACAGCACAAGAAAGCGAAAAATACCTCGAGCGCAGCCGACAAATAGCGTCTGAGATGTACTACATCTTTTCGCGCGTAACGCAATAATCCTATTTGGCAATCAGAGAAGGTTATATATTCGCCGCAAAATATATTCGGACTAATCCATCCTATATGAGTACGGCGACCGAGATTCAGATTGAAAAGCTCAATGCGCAATACGCCAAACTAACGGTCCAGGAGCGCATCCGACAGTTGTACCGCGATTTTCACGAGAGCGAAGTAATGCTCACCTCCTCTTTTGCGACTACCTCTGCTTATTTGTTGAAGATGTTTTCGGAAGTAAATCCCAACCAAAAAGTGCTGTTCATTGATACCGGCTACCACTTCAAAGAGACGCTCATCTACAAGGATTATTTGGAAAAACTCTATGGCTTGCAGGTAGAAGATGTGCGCGCAGAAGCATGGAAGAATGACTTTACCACCAAGGACGAAACTTGGAAGAAAGATCCGGACTACTGTTGCGCTATAAATAAAGTAGAACCATTAGAGGCACTAAAATCGAAGCACAAAGTGTGGGTTTCGGGCCTGATGCGTTGGCAAAGCGATCACCGAAATACCCTCGACTTTTTTGAGGACCGAGGCGGCGTTCTAAAATTCTATCCCCTGCTAGATGTGACACGCGAGCAAAGAGAATGGTTCATTACCGAGCATCACCTGCCCTTTCATCCTTTGGTTTCTAAAGGCTACAGCTCTGTGGGTTGCACCCATTGCACCGTGCCGGGAAGCGACAGAAATGGCCGCTGGAACAACAACCCCAAGACTGAATGCGGTTTGCATCTATAGTGCTATGATGCAAAAAAATATTTTCGGATAACTTTATCCGAATTAAAAAATAGTTATACATTTGCTTCGTAATAAGAACCAAGCAAGATGTTTTCCAAAGCCTGCGAATACGGAATTAAGATCATGATTTACCTGGCCAAGGTGAAGGACGAGAATCGCATGGTAGGCGTAAAAGAAATATCCACTGCCATTGATTCGCCGGAGGCTTTCACCGCCAAAATACTTCAGCAATTGGCCAGGCAAAATCTCTTGATTTCTTTGCGCGGACCTCATGGCGGGTTTCAGGTAAACAAGGACGAATGCCCCATCATGCTGGCCAAAGTGGTGTATGCCATTGATGGCGAAGGACTGACCAGTCATTGTGTTTTGGGGTTCAAAGCTTGCTCCGGAGACCACCCCTGCCCTGTGCATCATAAGTTTGTCGCCATTCGCGATCATTTGAAAGGAATGCTGATGACCACAACTATTGAAGAAGTAGCGCAACAAGTGGATGAAGGAACTTACTTTTTGACTTAGTGTTTTTTTAAATGTATTTAGGACTTTTTAATCTTTATATCTGTTATGAACGAATTAGCAAACAAAAAAGTCGGTGAAATAGTGGCAGACCACTTCAGCACCGCCAAAGTGATGAGCAAATACGGCATTGACTTCTGCTGCGGCGGAGGCGTGACGCTGGAGAAGGCATGCAGCAAGAAGGGCCTGAACTACGAAAATGTGGTGCAGGAAATTGAGGAACTACTTGCCCAACCTGAGGATTGTGAATTCAACAAGATGAGCGCGCGGGAGCTCGCCAACTATATCGTTGAAGTGCACCACAAATACGTGGAGTCCACCCTACCGGCTATCCGATCTTATCTTGAAAAGCTGGTTTCTGTTCATGGCCACCACTACATAGAACTAGCGGAGATAAGAGACATCATGAAACAGGTGTCTGACTCCATGACCCTGCACATGAAAAAAGAAGAGCTCATCCTATTCCCATACATAGCCGCTATGGACAGTGCGGTGGAAAAAGGAACACCATTGGCGCTCCCCCATTTTGGCCACGTGGACAACCCCATTGAAATGATGGAGCAGGAACACGACCAAGAAGGCATACGAATGAAAAGAATTGAAGAATTGAGCAACGGATTTCAGTGTCCGCCGGAGGGCTGCAACACCTATAAAGTGGCCTATTTCCTTCTTGAAGAATTTACGCAAGACCTACACAAACACATACACCTGGAAAACAATATTCTTTTCCCAAAAGCCAAAGAACTATTCAAATCCCTTCATTCAAATATTCATTAAAAACCAAAATGCCCTTTACCATGAAAAAGTTGATTTTCCTTTTCGTTTCAGGCTTGCTGCTCGGCGCCTGCAGTTCCAACAACACAACTGATCCAGCGAGCAACACTGACATTACCGCACCCGGACTTAACCCCGGACAAGACGCCGTGCAGGATGATGAATCGCAGCCCAACATTCTTCAGATCGCCGCGGGTTCTCCTGACCACCAGATTCTGGCCACCGCAGTTGCCAAGGCAGAACTGACACATGTGCTGGCCAACAATGGACCGCTCACTGTTTTTGCCCCAACCGACGAGGCCTTTGGAAAACTTCCGGAAGGAACCGTGGAAACACTGATCAAGCCCGAAAACAAAGCCACGCTGCAGCAAATCATCACCTACCATGCGGCACCAGGCACCTACGACGTGGAGGCCTTAAAAGACGGCATGCAACTATTTGTAGCTACCGGCGATAACCTAAAAGTGGAAGTACGTGAGGATGGCACCTATGTGGGCGGCGGAAAAATTATCGGCACTGTAAAAGCCAGCAATGGCATTGTTCACGTGGTGGACAAAGTGCTCCTGAAAGAGTAATCCCTTAATTCTTTAAATACATTCAAATGAAAACCATTCGATTAACAACCCTCTTCACGATATCGCTATTCTTTGGCCTTATGGCCTGCAGCAGCGAGCCGCAAAGCACCGAGATCAAGAAGAAAGAAATTAAAATGGGCGGCGAAGAAAAAGCTGCACCCAAAGCAAACCCAAATGGCGTAGGCCCAATTCAAGACCTAACCCTAGGAGAATTTGATGCAAAGCTGGCCGAAGAAGGCGCAGTGCTTTTCGAAAGCTTGTGTACAGCCTGCCATAAGATTGACAAACGCCACGTGGGCCCTGCATTGGCGGGTGTGCTCGACCGACGCACTCCGGCTTGGGTAATGAACATGATTCTGGTACCTGAAAAAATGGTAGCCGAAGACGAGGTAGCCAAGGCACTATTGGCCGAATACCTGGCCCCAATGGCCAATCAGAACCTCACAGAGCCACAAGCTCGCGCCATTCTCGAATTTCTTAGACAATAATTCCTCTAATCAAGTAAATACTCAATCATGAAAACGCTATTAAAATTAACAACAGCAATTGCGATAACCACAGGGATGTGGGCTTGCAATGGTGGCGACAATCCAAATAAAGGTGGCGCCATGTCGAATAGCAGCGCTGCCGAGGCAGTGTATGTAGCTCCCGGTGAGCACGACGAATTCTATCAATTTATGTCCGGTGGATTTAGCGGTCAAGTGACTGTCTATGGTTTGCCATCAGGACGATTGTTCCGCAGAATACCGGTTTTTGCGGTAGATGCCGAACGTGGCTACGGCTTTGATGAAGAATCGAAAGCCATGTTCAACACCAGCCACGGTTTTGTTCCCTGGGATGATGCCCACCACCCTAAACTCTCGCAAACCAATGGTGAGATTGATGGTCGTTGGCTGTTTATCAATGGCAACAACACGCCGCGTATTGCCCGAATTGACCTCACCACTTTCGAAACGGTTGAAATCATTGAGATTCCGAATAGCGCCGGAAACCACTCTTCGCCATACCTAACCCAAAACACGGAGTATGTAGTAGCGGGAACCCGCTTCTCTGTTCCTGTGCCTCAGAAGGATGTATCTATCAAAACCTACAAGGAAAACTTCCAAGGCACATTGAGTTTCATCAGCGTTCATCCTGAAACGGGCGACATGAACCTGGCTTTTCAAATTATTATGCCCGGCTATGACTACGACCTTGCCAGCAGCGGAAAAGGACCTTCACACGGATGGACATTCTTTACCACCTACAACACCGAACAAGGCCACACCATGAAAGAAGCCAATGCTTCGCAAAATGACAAGGACTTTATTGCTGCTGTAAACTGGAAAAAAGCGGAAGAATACCTGGCTGCCGGAAATTTTGAAGAGTGGGACACAGAGTACTACAACAATGAAATGGACCATAATACCCACATGGCAAGCTCAAAAGTGGGCCGTAAAGTAAAAGTGCTGAACACGAAAAACTGTCCGGGATTGGTGTATTTCCTACCTACGCCTAAGTCGCCTCATGGTGTAGACGTTGATTCTAAAGGCGAATACATTGTTGGCTCAGGTAAACTGAATGCCGACCTTACTGTGCACTCATTTGAAAAAATGATCAAGGCGATAGAGAACGAAGAGTTCGAAACCGTTATTGATGGTATCCCTGTATTGAAGTACGAAAGTGTGGTAGCAGGTGTTGTGAAATCCGGCGGATTGGGACCATTACATACCGAATTTGATGGCGAGGGCAATGCCTACAC
Source organism: uncultured Cryomorphaceae bacterium (assembly GCA_964490025.1). Taxonomy (GTDB): domain Bacteria; phylum Bacteroidota; class Bacteroidia; order Flavobacteriales; family ECT2AJA-044; genus CAZBBV01. Next base: position 6,210 of record CAZBBV010000039.1, read on the forward strand.
TTCGTTCTTCATTTCATCAGAGGTGGTAAAATGGAAACTCGGAACTTGGGAAGTTGTAGATCGCGTTCCTTCTTATTACTCTATTGGCCACTTGAGCATTCCTGGAGGTGGAAGTATGAAACCTACAAGAAAATACTTGGTTTCTATGAACAAAATCACCAAAGACCGCTACTTGCCTACCGGACCGGAATTGGCGCATTCAGCTCAGCTGTATGACATTACCGGTGATAAAATGCAACTTTTGCTCGACTTCCCTACCGACGGCGAGCCACACTATGCTACCGGTTGTCCGGCTGAGGTGATAAAACCAAACACCAAGAAATTCTACAAACTGAGCGAAAATAATCACCCCTACGCTGCCAAGAGCGAGAAGGAAAGTCGTGTGGAAAGGAAGGGAAACGAGGTGCATGTGTACATGACCTCTATTCGCTCGCATTTTGCGCCTGACAATATTGAAGGAATTAAAGTAGGCGACAAAGTATTCTGGCACGTAACCAACCTGGAACAAGACTGGGACACGCCACATGGCTTTGCGATCATAGGTGCAAATACCTCTGAAACACTGATCATGCCGGGAGCAACCAAAACCCTGGTTTGGGAACCCAAAAAACCGGGCGTATATCCATTCTATTGTACTGACTTCTGCTCAGCGCTTCACCAGGAAATGCAAGGCTATGTGCGGGTTTCACCTGCAGGCGCCAGCACACCGCTCGTTTGGAGCTTAGGCGAATAAACCACCTGAAAGCAACGCACCCATAATTTGTCATGGAATGATGGGGTGCACCACCTCCCGGAAATACCGGGAGGTGGTTTCTGAAAAAAACAAGACTTAAAGAGAAACAATATGAAACCACTTGCCCGATTCTACGTCATAGCAGCCGCCATTTTACTTATCGGCATTTATATAAAGCCTCTTTGGTACATTGCTTTGGAGGCTCCGCAATACCCCGAAGGTGTAGAGATGTACATCTGGGTAAACAAAATAACCGGCAAGGAGGAATCGACCCTTCAAAACATCAACATTCTGAACCACTACATTGGCATGCGCGCCATAGAGCCCGACTCTATTCCTGAGCTTAAAATATTTCCTTACGTAGGTGCTTTGCTCATTTTGCTTGGCCTATTGGTTTGGTGGAAAAACAAGCCCAAATGGATGTATAGCTACGGCTTTTTGCTCATCATACTGTCCATGCTCGGCATTTTCGACTTCTGGCTTTGGGAATACAACTACGGCAACAATCTAGACCCCAATGCAGCCATTCAAGTGGAAGGGATGACCTATCAACCACCCTTGATTGGGGCTAAATGGTTGCTCAACTTTAAGGCTATTTCCTATCCACATATTGGCGGCTTTTGCCTGGCCGGCGCCAACTTGCTCATGCTTTGGGCTATGGTGCATCAGAAATGGGCCAAAACCAGCTATTAAAAAGAAATACCTTTAGATCATGAAAACTATTTCCCTTCTTCTGCTTTGGGTGGCTGCGGCATTGACTTCTTGCAGCTCCGGGCAATACGAACCCATAGACTACGGAAAAGACAACTGCCACTGGTGCTACATGCGCATTATGGATCCGAAATTTGGCGCAGAGGCAGTCACCACCAAAGGCCGCATATACAAATTTGATGCGGCGGAATGCATGATAAACTACCTTCAGGAGAATGACGCCGAACATAAGCACGTGCTTGTGACCGACTACGAAAAGCCCAATACGCTTACACAAGCCGAGAACTGCTTTTTTCTGGTAAGTGAAAAAATGATGAGCCCCATGGGGGGCAATCTAAATGCTTTTGAAACAAAAGAAAGAGCAGCGTATTTCCAAGCCGAAAACGGAGGAACCATTTTCACCTGGTGGGAAATAATGAATGAATACGCCAAGCATTGAAGTTAGCCGCATACATATTATGCCTTCTCTGGGCTATTGTCGCGCAAGGCAAGTTAATTGAGGTTTGCCCCACATGCCCCGTGAAGACTGTAGCTCAGGCGTTGGAAATGGCGCAGCCCGGAGATGAAGTATGCCTGCAAAAAGGCATTTACAAGGAAAGCGGACTAATGATCAACAAGCGCCTTACGCTTTGTGGCGAAGAAGGCGCCATCATTGACGGCGACGGACAGGCCATCCTTTTTGTAAAACACGATAGTGTAACCATCCGCGACCTGGAATTGCGCAATGTAAGCACGAACTATATTGAAGACCGTGCGGCCATTAAGGGGCTGGAAGTAAACTTTTTGCAAATCTTGCGTGTCAAGGTTTCTAAGTCATTCTTTGGAATACTGTTGGAAAAATCTTCAAACGGCGTGATAAGCCACTGTATGATAGAAGGAAGCGCAGACAAGGAAAGCTACCTCGAATCGGCCAATGGAAATGCCATTCATCTATGGTATTGCAAAGAGATGAAGGTGGAACACAACACTACCCTATCGCACCGCGACGGCATCTATTTCGAGTTTGTGGAAAACAGCAGCATAGCGCACAATTTCAGCAAAGGAAACATGCGCTATGGGCTGCATTTTATGTTCTCGCACCACAATCAGTATCGATACAACATCTTTGAGCACAATGGCGCCGGCGTGGCTGTGATGTACTCTACCAATGTGCTGATGGAACACAACGAGTGTAGAAAAAATTGGGGCGAATCATCCTATGGATTGCTGCTAAAAGACATTACCGATTCAGAGCTGCGGCACAACATATTCTTCAGCAACACCATGTGCATAAGCGCCGACAATGTGATGCGCGTGAACATGCACCACAACGTGTTTTTGCAAAATGGATACGCCATGCGCATTATGGGCAATTGCAATGACAATGTGATTCACGACAACGACTTCCTGGAAAATTCATTCGACATAGTGACCAATGCGCGTAGTAACTTTAACACTTTCGACAACAACTACTGGGACAACAACAATGGCTACGACCTGAATAAAGATGGCATTGCCGATCAGCCCTATCGGCCGGTGAAGTTGTTTACCTATATCATTACCCAAGCACCGGCAGCCATCATTCTTATGCGCAGCACTTTTATTGATTTGCTAAATATGGCAGAGAAAGTAACCCCTGTGCTTACGCCCGAAAGCCTGATAGACAACAGCCCAAAAATGAGACCCATCAATGATTTCGATAGAAGGACTTACAAAACACTACGGTAGGACGCGCGTGGTGGAAAATCTCGATTTCGAAATCGGAACCGGGAGCGTAATCAGCATGCTTGGCCCCAATGGCTCAGGCAAGAGCACCATTATCAAGTGCATCCTCAACCTAGTGCGGCCCAACGCGGGAACCATTACCGTGGATGGCATTTCCAGCAAAAGCCTGGAAGCGCGAAGAAAAATAGCCTACATGCCTCAGGTGGCGCATTTTGCCGAAAACATTAGTGCAAAACGGCTTATAAACCTGATTAGCAAATTGAGAAACGAATACCCCGACCCTACTGAGTTGGTAGAATATTTCGAACTGGACGAGCACATGGCAAAACCCTTGTCCGACCTGAGCGGCGGCTCTCGCCAAAAGGTGAGCGCCATACTGGCCTTTCTGTTTAACACCCCTATTATCATTCTTGACGAGCCGACAGTGGGCCTTGATCCGGTGGCGCGGGTGAATTTCAAAAAACTGGTGCTGAGAGAAAAAGAGCGCGGAAAAACCATTTTTTTCACCAGCCACATTACGAGTGATGTAGAAGAAGTGGCCGACGAAATCGCCTTTCTGCTGGATGGAGGCATAGTGTTTCGCGGCACTACGCAAGAACTGGTGGCCGGCACCGGCGAACGCAATCTGGAGCATGCCATTGCGAAATTCATTAAAAACAAGCACGAAGCATGAGAACCATTTTGCAAATATTCAGCTTTGTGTTTCGCGACAATTTGCGCAGCATGTGGGCACCTATTTATATGCTCTTTTTTGCTGTAAGCACTTTTGTGCTCATTCACCTCACAGGTTCATTCGGACGGGCTATGGTCAGCCTGATGAATTTGGTGGTGATCATCATTCCATTGGTCAGCACCATGATGGCTTCCATGTACTTTTTCTACAAATCTGATTTTACCTATTTGTTGCTTTCTCAGCCCATCAAGCGCGCCCATATTTTTCTGGGTATTTACAGCGGCGTGGCGTTCACGCTTAGCACGGCTTCAGTGTTGGGCCTGCTTCTTGGGGCTATTTTCGCTTTTCCTAGCGGAACTGATTTGTTGGTATACATCTTATTACTGATTTCCGCTGCAGTGCTTTCCTGGATCTTTGCGGCCATTGCTTTTTTCGTTTCGCTTTCGGCCAAAGACAAGTTGCGCGGCATAGGCATTTCCCTTTTCCTTTGGTTGTTTATGGCTGTGATTTACGACGGGCTTCTGCTCACTTATTTCTTTGTCTT
>CAZBBV010000040.1:0-10316 GCA_964490025.1 uncultured Cryomorphaceae bacterium
ATGTCTCTTCATAACCAAAAGCGACAAGGGCGCTCAGGAAAGTTGGAAAACAAACAAGCCGCATTGCTGCGGCTTTCTTAATATCAATCTGCTGGTTCGCTTAATAGAACTTCGCTCTTCTGTCTTCTATCTTGGCGTTCTCCTTCAAGGCTTCGAACACCGAACTGGAGGCGCGGTTCGTGTAGGTACTCTGCAGGCTTTGCTTTTCAACGGCCAGGTCGCCGGTTTCGGTAGGGCGGTTCACGGACACTACTTTCACTACAAACACACCCGACTCGCCTTTAATAGGGCCGGTCACCACATTCTCTTTTGCTCCGAAAATGGCACCTACCACTTTAGGCTCGTAGCCAATGCCCATGAGGCTAGGGTTGGTAAAGCGCAGATCGGTCAGGTTCTGGGCCTGTAGGCCGTTGGCAGTGGCCAATTCTTCTATCGACTTTCCGGTAGCTCCTTTGAATTCGGCCATAATCATCTCGGCCTTTTTCTCCTTCAACACCTCCGCACGCACTTGTTCTTTGATGTCGTCCATTGGAGTATATCCTTCTTCGCGTTTTCTAACCAGGAAGGCTACAACAATTTTTCCTTCGAGCTCCGAAATTTGCACTGCGCCTTCTTTCACAATTTCGCTAAAGCCCCAACGAACGATTGAACGGCTATTGGCTATGCCCGGCACATTGCGGTCGGCCTCGCGGATACCTGAGGCAGGACGCGCTTCTTTGCCTAAGGCAAGTGCGCCAGAGCGGAACTGCTCAATGGTTTTTGATTCGCCCGCGAGCTTGTTTGAAGAAAGGTAGAACTGGTCTTCGGTTTCGTTGCCTGCAAGTACGCGCATGTCCACAATGCCCACTTTAACCGCAGGGTTTGAGCCGCCTTGGTCGGTAATCTTGATAATATGGAACCCAAACTCAGAACGCACCAAGCCAATATCTCCTTTTTTGTTAAGGAAGCAATAGTCATTGAACGGACGCGTCATCATACCTTGCTGAAACCATTCCAGATCGCCACCGTTTCCGGCAGAGCCGTCGTCGGAGTTGGTGATGGCATAGGCCGCGAAATTGTTGGCGTCGGCCTTCACTACTTCGAATAGGCTATCGGCCATTGCCTCTGCTTGTTGGAAATTGCGCGTCACATTTGGGTTGGCACGTTCAGCCCCCACAAAGGCAATCAGGATGTGGCTGGCGCGCACACTGTCAGGAACATTCTTTTTATCCAGCAGCTTGGCCGCTGTAATCACATAGTTTTCATGAAAAGGACCGTAAATAAATCCTACTGAGGCATTGTGCATCAAGGTGTCGAAGGCCGCAGGTAGCTCACCAAGCTTGGTGTAAGCACCCGTAAAACGCGAGATGTCCGAATTAGCATTGATAAAAGTGCTGTCTTCATCCGTATTGATAAATCCGGGAATGGTATCGTTTGTCTTAGTTTGGCTGTTGTACACCACTTTGTCCTGCATGATGGTATTGAAATCGTCCATAGCCTTGTCAATATCCTTTTGCGAAGGAAGAATGTCGAACACTACGTACTCGATATCCACCATGGCGTCTTGCTTGTACTTTTCTTCCTTGTTGGCATTGTAGTACTTTTTCAAGTCGCCGTCAGATATGGTGATGGTGCTATCAGCAATGGCATTGAATGGCTTGTACACATATTGAACGGCTCTTGTTTCCGATCGATCCATAAAGCCCTGTTTGGCTTCCATGCTTGTGGCCATCATTCCCGAGGTAATCAACAGGTTGTATTTGGCCTCCACCGCTGTGCGCATGATGTCTTTTTCGAAAGCCAACCAACGGTTCCATTCATCCATTGCTTGAGGATTGGTGGCCTTTTGCTGTTCTACGGCACTGAGGTATTGCTTCACACGCTCCGGGTCGAACATGCCCTGCTCATTTTGAAACACAGGTACTTCAATAACGGAGGGATTTACAATAATGCGTTCCCAAAGTTCGTCGGTCGTTATTACGATACCGAGTTTCTCATACTCAACGCCCATTAGTTTTTCGCGAATAAGCTCGTCGTAGGCAATATCCACAAACTGGTCGCGGGATATGTTGTTCAAGGAGTTGTCTCCGCTCTGCGTAATGTATGCATCAATGCGGGCCTGCACTCTCGCGAAGAAATCTTGGGAATTTATTTTCTCACCATTTATTTCCACAATGGTATTGGCGTCACGCTGCAAGATGGAGCCGCTAGAGCTCATCAAATCCATCAGAATGAAAGCCAACATGGCCATTCCGATCATTGCCAACAGAATCCAAGAAAACTTAGTCCTTATCGTTTGTAAGGTTGCCATTTTAACAGGTTTAAAATTTTAGGGGGCGAAGATACCATTTGGCATCTAATAATAAAAGCAGATTTAGTCGGCCAAAACGCGCATTTCTACCTCCTCCATTCGCTGTCCGCTGGCCTTCCTCACTTCAAACACATAGTGCTGTATTTCAATAGTTTCGCCTTCCTGTGGTATGCTCTCTGAATGCGACATAACGAAGCCGCCAAGGGTCTCGTAATCGTCTTCCTCCGGAATGCCGAGCTTGTATTTTTCGTTGAGGTAATCTATCTCCAGTCGGGTAGAAAAATAGTAGTGATTGGGGCCCAAGGTCTCTTCGCGCAAAACATCATTGTCATGCTCGTCTTCAATATCGCCGAAAATCTTTTCAATAATGTCTTCAATGGTTACGAGTCCGGCTGTTCCGCCGAACTCGTCAATCACTACAGCTAAGCTTTTTCGCTCCTGAATCAGGGTATCAAGTGCTTCGCTGGCTTGCAAGGTTTCGGGCATTAAAGGCACCGGCATAATGATCTGACGGATAGATTGCGGACCTTTGAACAGCTCGAAACTGTGCACATAGCCGATTATGTCGTCAATCGTTTCATTGTAAATGAGAATTTTGCCCAATCCTGTTTCGTGAAACTTTTGTCGCAGCAGGTCTATATCCGAATCTACCTCAACGGCTACAATTTCTGTGCGCGGCACCATGCATTCTCGTACCCTGATTTTATCAAAATCAAGTGCATTCTGAAAAATCTGAACTTCATTCTCCAAGTGTTCAATTTCCTGATTTTCATCTGTGGCGCTTCGGATGAAATGATCAAGATCTACACGACTAAAAATGGGGCGCTCGTTGCCTTTTCCTTTGCCCACCAATACCAAGAATATGTCTGAAAGCCACTGAACTATAATGACAATGGGATACAGCAACACGAAAAACAACATCACCGGAAGGCTAAAGGCTTTCAGGAGCTTGTTTGCGTTGGTGCTAAACAAAGCCTTAGGCAAATACTCGCCTAGCGTAAGAATGATGATGGTGCTGATAAGCGTTTGCGCCAGAAGCAGAATCCACAGGCTTTCGAACCAGCTTGCAAGCAGTGGCTCCAGCCAAGAGGCCATGAGCATACCGTATAGTACGAGGGCGATATTATTTCCCACCAGCATGGTGGCCAGGTAGCGCGAAGGGCGATCGTAAAGCGGGCTCAGGAGGCGGGCATTTATATTGCCATGCTGCCTATCGAGCTCAAACTTCAGCCTATTAGAAGTAACATAGGCAATCTCCATCCCCGAAAACAGAGCGGAGACCATGATCACCAAAATGATGAGAATGAAGGTTGTCATTGGTCGCCTTGTTCTTTTCTTCTCTTCTCGTACTTCTGTCTATTTCTCTTTCTAAAAAAGAACATAAAGATGCTGAGGATGAGAAATGCGCCAAAAATTAGCGCCTTGTCTCTGTCCAAATTCCAGCGAGCGATAAGTTCGAAAGCCGAAACAGCGGCGATTACCAACCACATGATTTCTACAATGCGTAAAGCCTTAATCATCTTTTATATTGATTGTTCCTTTAATATTTCGCACAAGGTAAGAATTGAATTCCTGATCGGCTTCAAAGCCGTACCCCATTATTTGCTGGTCTTCGGTGGTTATTTTTACAAACTCCTCTGTGTAAATTTTCTCTTTTGCCTCGTCCCAAATAAGGTGCTCTGTGTTCAGTGTTTCTCCTTTCGCGTTCACCACCACTACATCACTCTTTGCCTCAGTGATGCCCTCCGCTTCCCATTGTATGGCATAGTTGGCCTTCAGTGTAGATTTAATTCCGCCCTGTTCGTCGAAAAACTCCACGTACAATCCTTTTGGATATTCAGTATAGGGCTTGTCGGTGTGCTTATACCTGTTTACCTCCGGCGACTTCAGATGAATCTTGGGCTGGGCACTATCGGTGTAAAAAACCGATATGTCGTAGGCAGTCTCCATGGGACCTTCGTACTTCTTAGATATCTCTTGGATTTCAGAGCTTCTGTCGCGACATGAAAAAAATATTGCCGCAACGAGTACGGCAATATTCAATAAGTATATGTGCGATTTGCTTTTCAAAGCATGATTATTCTACTCTGATCTTGGCTTTTTCGTTTATCCAGCAGCCTACATCCACTGTTCCTGCGTCCAATTTTCCGTAGGTGAAAGTAAGGGTTTTGTCAGGCGCAAAACTCCTATAAGTAGAAATACGCTTCTGCGCTTTTTCTGCTACTGAGGGGTCAATGGACATGGCATACTCATACTTATCAATAGCCGCCCAGAACACTGTTTTCACTTCGAATTCGTTGGTTCCGCAACCTTTGGTTTGGGCATAGAGGTCTCCAATCAAAAGGAAAGGATCGCCCCATTTTGGTTTATCAGCCGCTGCTTTCAAGGCCCAAGTTCTTGCCGACTCGCGGCTTCCTTGCTCCACATAGCACTGCGCTATTTTCAAATGGGTTTCTCCACGTCGTGTCGCATCATTATCCATGCCGGCTGCTTGCTTGTATAGTTCAATTGCCTTTCCAAAATCATTTCTCAGATAGGCCATGTTTCCAATACGAATTGCCGATTCAACATCAGGATTGAGCTTGTACAGGTCTTGCGCCATTTGAAAGTAGAGGTCGTTAGAAGTACACTCCTTACGCTCTAAAAGCAAAGCGGCACGCTGAAGTCGGAAAGTGTTGGCCACCAAATCGCTGTATACACCGGTGAAGAAAGGAATTAGGTCTTCGCAGTTGATGATCGGGCCAAACATATTGTCGATTCCTTTTTGTGCTTGCTCGTAATATTGGTCGTTTTCTTGATCCTCATCAGTCAGGTTGTCGCTGATAATCTGCGACACATCCTGATAGATGTCGATAATCTCGGCCTTGGTCACCACCTTATCGTTATAAAGCTGTGCTGAAGTCTTGGCGAAGTTAAACAAGGTATTGGCCGAGGACTCTTTACCCAAAACACCTATAGACTGCTTAAGTATTGCATTGGCTTCGGCGTATTGATCTTTCCTTAGAGAAATCATATCGTTCCCTTTACTCGCCAGTATTTTCGCGGTTTCGTAATCATCACTTGGGAAGTAATTCATTCTCCAATCATATAGAATAAACAGGGTGTCTATCAATCCTTGTTTTCTTGAATCGGGAGCAATGTCCAATACCGATTTTACAATGCGCGGTCCTACAATGTACACCTGCACTTTGCTTGCGGCGCAATTGTCCAATACCCATTTCATAGGAGTGTAGGCGTCTGTATAGTTTTTCGCCTTATAAAATTCATACCACTCAGAATGCTTTTGCTCGCACATGATGCTGTCGTCGCCATACGTGCTTTGTGCAATTGCGAACTGCCCAATGATTAAAAATCCAACAACAAATAATTCTCTAAGTTTCATGTCAATCAATTTTACGTCTTACAAACCATTTTTCGTTAAAACTTACTCCAATACTTAGCCTAATGTAGCGCTCCCTTATAAGGTCATTTTCCCAGGTGCCTCTTTGTCCCAGCTGCACCCCCACGTTCATGGTCGATAAGGTTTTGGAGTAGAACGGTAGTCCAAGGCCAAAACTCATGCCATAGTTATATATATCAACGCCATTCACGTTTAGCGGCGATTTCTCATAAAAGGCTCCCAGACGATAATGCGTCTTTTTAAAGTATCCTGTTGGCGAATAAAAATCGGGAAGCCAAGTTCCTCCCACACTTAGTCTATAGCCATTTACAAGACTATCGCCCAGCTCCTGATCGACAAATGATGCCCAATTCTTCCAATGATAATCGGCACCAAGCGACCAAGAATTCTTTTTGCCAACATTAAAACCAAGACTATACTCAGATGGGAGTGCAATATTCGACAATTGGTCTTGTCTGGATATTATCGAATCTTTAATAAGCACCGTTCCTTGAGATGTGTACTCATAGGTTACCACGGAATAGTCATACTCCACTTCAAAATCGCGACTGAGGCCATAGGTTCCGCCGAGATGAATAAACCTACCTTCCTTCAAGTCGATTTCGTATTGTCCTCCGAAGAGAAAATAGAAGTTTCCGGTGCGGGCAGTTTTGGTCACGCGGGTGTTGAAGTAGTCTAGGCTATCAAATTCTACTGAGCTGACCCGATCAGAATTTCCGAAATAATAGGTGGCATTAAGGCCGAGCGAAAGCCCTTTTATGACTTGGGTGGAGAATCCGACTTTGGCAGCATTCACGCCGCCTTTGCCTTGATAGGTGTAGCGCATGGTGCCAATGGTGTCTTGCTCTTCGTAAGAGACAATGTTGTAGCCCAGGGTGCTGAAAGGGTGTATTCCGAAAGACAGACCCATCTTGTTGCCCATAGGAAAGGCAATGGCCAAATGGCTGAGATAAGTGGAGCTGTTAGTTTCGCTAAGCTTGCTCGTGCTCAGATACACCTGATTGTGGATGACGCCCAACTCAGAGGTGGTAAATCTCAGCGCGTTGTACGAAGCGGGGTTGAGTGGATTAATTCTTAACGAATCTCTCAGAGCTGTGCCCATGCCCCCCAAATGCTGATTAATGAAATAGCCGTTGAACTGCAAATCGCCAAGGCCAAAACGTGAATACGGCGATACAGAGCCTGTTTGCGCCCAAACGCTTACGACCGAAAATGTCATGAAAAAGAAAAGAGCCCTAAGACAAGAAATTCTCATTGTAGATTGCTATCTGATTTAGCCCTTCTAGCAGCAGATTTGGGACGGCAAAGATGTCATTTTTTATAAGTCCTTCAAACAGATTGATGTCCCCTCCTGTAACTAACACTTTTAGGTTTTCGAATTGCTGAGCGTAGCTAACGACAGTTTGCAAAACTTCGTGCCTGGTTCCCAAAACTATTCCGCTAAATATCGATTCTTGGGTCGAACTACCTATCAGTTTTACCTCTCCTCCATTCCAGTCGAGGTGTGGGAGGGCGGCTGTAAACTCATGAAGGGCACGAAAGCGCATTTTCAATCCCGGGCTAATGGCTCCTCCATGATAGTAGCCGGCGGCATCAAGGAAATCGTAAGTGAGGCAAGTACCTGCATCAAGCACCAACACATGCTGATTAGGGAAACGACTTTGTGCCCCTGCGACTAGTGCAATGCGGTCAACGCCCAGTGTTGCGGGCGTGCTATATTTCAATTGAAAAGGCAATGGGGTTCGGTAGCTCAACTCAATAAGCTTGTTCCTGAACTGGTTTTGCAAAAAAGTTGAGCCCAGCTTTCGTACATCCGCTACAATAACCCTGTCCACTTCTTCAGAATCCAATTGGGTGGTCAATTCGCTAAGATCATCCAGCTTCCAGAATTGCAGCATGCGCTCGTGCTCAAAAAGGCCGGCCTTCACCAATGTGTTTCCTATATCTATACAAAGGGTGCGCACTACGATTTTTGAATAAAATGCGGGCCAAGGTAAAAACATTTGGTGCTGATTCAGGAAAAAATTTACATTTGCCGCCCAATCAAATAGGCTGGTACCGTAGCTCAGTTGGTAGAGCAAAGGACTGAAAATCCTTGTGTCGTTGGTTCGATTCCAACCGGTACCACAAAAGAAAAGAAACCCGGGCTCCATAGGCTTCCGGGTTTTTTTATTTCTAGAAAAAAGGGAGCTCATGCTCCCTTTTACTTCTTATCTAAAGATGTTAATGTGGCCATTGTATTCACGGCCATCCGGAATTTTAAGGACGTAGAAATAGGTGCCCTCGGCACAATCCGATCCGGTGGAGGCTTCTCGACCGTCCCAACACCCCAGGTCGTTAATGCTTGCGCACTGAGCACCATAATCATTGCTTTCAAATACTTTTTTGCCCCAACGATTGTACACCACAAAGTAAGAGCCGGGAAAATATTCGAGGTTCTCAATGTAGAACAGGTCATTCACTCCGTCATTGTTTGGTGTAAACACGTTTGGAACCGTCACATCACAAATCTCCACTTGTACATTCACCGTGGCGGAATCCTTCTGATCGCACTCGTCAACCCCTATGTACTCATAGGTATATTGGCCTTGCAAAGGGAAAATGTAAAGGCTATCTGAATTGCCCTCTGGCAAGCCATTCAAATACCATTGACCACTGGTAGAAAGCGCCCCTCCGGTGATGGTGGCTACTATTAAGGCTGTATCTCCTTCGCATAGGAATAGGTCATTGGCAGAAACGGAGACTTGCGGAAGAGAAACATTCTCCAGAATTTCAATGGTGAAGGAGTCCTCCAAATGAAAACCCAGACACGCATCAGATACTGTGACATAGTATGTGGTGGTTTGCAAAGGCTCGTGGTACAAATCATAGCCACTTGAGCTTTGTCCGTTCACATTCCATGTATAGCTAAGCGGCGCTACCCCACCTGAGGCTTGCCAATAGAAATACCTTTGTCCTTCGGGCGAGCACCACAGTTCGTCAGGCGGTTTTCTATTGATTTGCAAAGAATCGACATTAACAATAACCAGAGTAAGATCAACAGGCATCATGCCGGCACAAAAGCTCGAAAATGGAAAATTTATGTAAATGGTTTCGTCTCCTTCGTTTACCCCATCAAAAATGGCTTCAATAAAAATGTTTACTGAATCCTGACCGGCAAGAATCACCACTGAATCGGGCAGAAACACATAGTCCACACCGTTCACGGCTGTTCCGCCAATATTGAAATGAATAACGCTGTCTGCAGGGGTTGCAACCGGAAGCTTTATGGTCAACTGTGCATTGCCACAGCCCTCGTAAACGGTCGTGTCATTATCAGCAAATAGAGATGTGGACACAGAAGTTACCGCTGCTCCGGTGCTTCTAAACGAGGCTCCTTCCAAAAAAACCCCACTATCAAGTGAAGAGTCGCCTGCATCAGCAATGGCTATCTTAATGGTGTAGGTCTGGTTACACACCACATGAGCTATTGCCTCAATACGGACAGTAAAACCATCATACTGCACTGTTAGCCCTCCCAAATTATTGAAATAGTATTGGGTATTGACATTCTGGTTTACGTTGTTAATCGTAATGGGTGTGGTTGTGTTTGGAATAAACGCAATGTTGTAATCGGTGTAATTTCCCCCTGCCGGATTGGGTCCTGAGATGAAGAATCCGAAAACGTCATTATAACTAGATCCCACAAATTCAGGGTACTCTTCTGATCCGAACACAAATCCAAAACGGATGGTGTCAGAAATGGGCACAAAGTCGAACTGCAAAATTGCTGCATCAAGCGTAGGACTGGTGGTTAATTGATTCAAGAGCGGAAAACCCGGCGTATTGTTGTTCGCTGTTTGGCCACCTACATTGTTCGGCCCTACAGCATTTTGGATGGTTCCTGAAGTAATCAGAATCCCGCTATCCAAACCGATATTTGAGTTCAAACCATTGAAATAACCAATGGCTTGGGGAAATCCGGTATAAGTGATATTAGTGGCTACCACTCCTTGTCCCAAAAGCACATTGTTAACCAAGTGTACAGGGTCGTTGTAGGGTGGTGTGCCGTTCACTACGAGCTGAGCACGTGAAAATCCGGCAGCGAAAAACGACAACAAGAGTGTGAGTAATATTCTTCTCATCTGATAAGGTTTAGGTACCCTGTATACTCCACCGGTGCGGTTGAAAGCGGAAGGGTGAGGACAAATTTATACAAATAGCTTCCTTCTAAAGCATCTTCGCCTGATTTCATTTTTCCGTCCCAATCCACAAAAGGATCGTCCGATTCGAAAACGAGCTGGCCCCAGCGGCTGTATATCTGCATCTGATAGGTATTGTAGCCTTCTCCTCGTCCACCAAACCAATCGTTCAGTCCGTCGTTGTTGGGCGTAAAAGCATTGGGTGCCCAGAAATAGAAATTAGCATACACATCCACAGTTTTGACAATGGTATCCGCGCAGCCATCATCATTCACCGCTATCAACTGCACGGCAAATGTGCCTGCTGTGGTGTAGGTATATGTAGGTGATTGATCGCTTGAGATATCACCGTTTCCAAAATCCCAGAAATAAGTAGTGGCACCTGAAGATAGGTTCTGAAAAGTTATGGATTGATTGGCCACATTGAGGTAGTCGTAATCGGCCA
>CAZBBV010000041.1:0-10281 GCA_964490025.1 uncultured Cryomorphaceae bacterium
TTAAAAAATTTCCTGAAAACTTGTAGCGCAGCTTGTAATTGGAGCTGGCGTAGAGGCCCCAGCCACCGCGAGAATAGATGTCGCCGGTGAGTTGCAGGTCCATGTAGTCGTTCAGCGCGAAGTAATATCCTCCATTTCGAAGAAAAAAACCGCGGCTCCTATTTTCGCCATAAGTAGGAATTATAAAACCGGAAGAGCGTGTTTGGCTGGCGGGAAAGATTCCGAATGGGGCCACTAGTGGCGTGGGCACATCAGCAATCACCAAGTAGGCAGGTCCGGTAATGATTTGCTCGTTGGTAATAATCTTTATTCTGTTGGCTTTTATGTAGTAGTCGGGCGGCACGCGGTCGTCGGTGGTGAAGTAGCCGTCTTTGATGTACATCACTTTGTCGCTCACCTTTTTCACCCTTTCGCCACGCAAATATCCCTCGCCTTCGCGGGTAGTCACTTGAAAAATGTTTCCCTTCTTGCTCACAAAGTTGTACACCATCTTCTGCGATTCGTATCTCGATTCGCCCTCTTTGAATACAGGCAATTCCACTTTGTTTCCCAGCGAATCGAGCGCGGGCAGGGCGGTGAGTATGTTGGTGCCGTAGTTTATTTCAATGTATCCGGCGTTCAGCTCAATTTCTTGGTAGTACACATGGGCGTTGCCATACAGGTAGATGGTCTTATCGCGGGTACTGATTCGTATGGAGTCGCGGGCGTCGTATTGCACCGGATCGTCCAGTTGGTCTTTTGGCGCGGTGTTTGGCAACGAGTCGGGCGTGACAAAGACGAGAGAATCCTCTATTGTTGTCGAATCGGGGGTGAGGGTTATGGTGCTGTCAATGCCTTGCAGCAAAGAGTCAGGTTCTTGTGCATGGGCTGTGTTTGCAAGGGTTAATAAACACAGTAGTATTGATAAAAGAAATGCAGTGTTTCTAAAGGACACAGCCCGGTACGCTACTTTTGTTACTTGAAAAGGCAAAATTAATATTAATACGACGCAGGCTTGAAACGCTTTCTAACCATTATTCTTGTAAGCATTTTGGCTCCCGTGCTGGGATTCATTGAGCCTTTTATCGCTAGCGACGCGGTGAAGGTTATCGTTTTGGACGCCGGCCATGGTGGCAAAGACCCCGGAAACATAGGCACCAAGCGATACCACGAGACGGAGAAAAACATTGCTTTGGATGTGACCCTTTTGGTAGGAAAATACATCACGGAGAATCTTTCGGGTGTAAAAGTGATTTATACCCGAAACACCGACAAGTACCTGGAGCTATACGAGCGTTCGGCACTTGCTAACAGGAACAAAGGCGATCTGTTTGTGTCCATTCATTGCAACGCATGGACCGACCCTGCCGCCAACGGCACAGAAACCTTCCTCATAGGATTGCACAAAACATCCGCACAGTTTGAAACTGCCAAGCGCGAAAACTCGGTGATCTTGATGGAAGAGAATTATGAAGTGAACTACGAAGGCTTTGATCCCAATTCGCCTGAGTCGTACATAGCCCTCACGCTGTATCAGGATGCCTATTTTGAGCAAAGCCTATCCATAGCCCAAAAGGTACAATACCAGTTTCGCGAGCGCGTTCAACGCAAAGACCGCGGGGTGAAGCAAGCCGGATTTTATGTTATTTCAAGAACATTGATGCCCAGTGTACTCGTGGAGCTGGGCTTTCTTACCAACAAGGAGGAAGAGGATTTTCTTCAGAGCACGTCGGGAAAGGAATACATGGCTTCGGCCATTTTCAGAGCCATTAAGGAGTATGTAGCCGAGCGCGAAACCGGAAGTCTAAAGGTAAAGGACATCAACGACAATAGGGAGCAAGAAATGCAAGAGCCCGAGGCCGAGGTGGTGCTGGGCGGCGAAATACCCAACGAAGAGAATGTGGACCAAAACAAAGTGGACCTGAACAAGGTGATATTCAAAGTGCAATTTAGAAGCAGCTCCACGCCAATCAATCTTAAAGCTGCTGAGTTCAACAAGTTACAGCCGGTCGATTTCTATCAGGAGAATGGAATGTACAAATACACCCACGGAGCCACCAATAGCTTGGAGGAAGCCAAAGCCTTAAAAGAGAAGGTGAAATCCTTGGGATATGCAGATGCTTTTGTGGTAAGTTTCCACCGCGGTAAGCGCATTTCGCTTGATGAGGCCATGCGGCTGATGAATAATTAGTATCATTGTTTGCGAAAAGAAAATCAGATTATTTGTGGTTAA
The DNA here is from genome assembly GCA_964490025.1 of uncultured Cryomorphaceae bacterium. GTDB lineage: Bacteria > Bacteroidota > Bacteroidia > Flavobacteriales > ECT2AJA-044 > CAZBBV01. The sequence continues at coordinate 2,213 of CAZBBV010000041.1, forward strand.
GAAGGAGTTTTTAATTGGAATTGTTGCAGTTATCACCATCCTCATTTTTATATGGGGCTACGGCTTCTTGAAGCAAAGCGACTTGTTTAACAGCCGCAGAGTGTTTTACTCTGTTTACACACATGTAGACGGTATCAATTCTGATAGGCCAGTACTCATCAACGGTTATCAGGTAGGCAAGGTGGATGCGGTGTATTTTCATCCCGACCAAAGCGGAAAACTGGTCGTGCGCTTTTATGTGGATGAGGACATTGAATTTTCAAAGAACACCATTGCAAAGATTACGAGCACCGACCTATTGGGAACAAAAGCCATGGACCTAATCCTTTCTCCCGGCGCGGTGGCTGTGAGCGGCGACACCCTGGAGTCAGGTCTTGACCTATCCATTGGCGAAGAGGTAAACCGACAGGTGGCGCCCATAAAGAAGAAGGCGGAAGAAATGATGGCGCAGCTCGATACCGTGATGCTGTATATACGTGCCTTGCTTGATGAAAAAACCAGACAAAATGTGGTCGCTACGTTCCAGAATGTGCAAGAGACCTTCGAATCGCTGAACAGCACCGTGAAATCGCTGGATCGTATATTGGCCAATAATGAGGACAACCTGGGAAGAATCATGTCCAATTTGGAAAGCATAACGAAGACCATGCGTGATAGCAATGACGACCTGGCCAACGTTTTTGATAATATGTCTTCCATTTCGGATAGCCTGGCCAAACTTAATGTGGCTGAAACCATGGCGAACCTGAATGCCACCTTGGCCAGCTTCGACGAATTGATGCGTAAAGCCAATGCCGGCGAAGGCTCGTTAGGCAAGCTACTGAATGATGAAGCGCTATATGTAAACCTAAACAACACCAATCAGCAGTTGCAACTCTTGCTCGAGGACATGCGCCTCAATCCGCAGCGCTATGTACGCTTCTCCATTTTTGGAAACAACAAGCCATACGAAGAACCTAAGACCAAGGAGTAATGACGATACAGAGCGTCATATTTGCCATAATACTGATTGCGGCGGTGTACTTGTTTAGCCGCAACGTGCGCAAGATTTCAAGAAACATTGCACTGGGAAAAGAAAGCGGACGAAACGACCGCAAGGCCGAGCGCTGGAAAGTGATGGCCCGTGTGGCCATGGGGCAGAGCAAGATGATGGCCCGACCACTGGCCGGATTTTTCCATCTCTTGATTTATGCAGGCTTCGTCATTATCAATATCGAAGTGCTCGAAATTGTGATCGACGGCCTATTCGGCACCCACCGCTTTCTGGCCTTTCTAGGAGGTTTCTATAATTTTCTAATCGGTTCTTTTGAGATATTGGCGCTTGGCGTATTGCTGGCCTGCGTGGTTTTTCTTGCTCGACGCAACGTCCTTCTGTTGCCGCGCTTCCATAAGCCCGAAATGAAAGGCTGGCCTGCAAAGGATGCCAACCTTATTCTCGCACTAGAGATTGTTTTAATGACCGCCTTCCTTACCATGAACGCCGCCGACCTGCTGCTTCAGCAAATGGGTAGCGAGCACTATACCGTGGCCGGGAGCTATCCGGTTAGTTCGCTGTGGGCTTCACTTTTCACCGGCATGAGCGAAGCAGGACTGATCGCTTTAGAGCGGTCCATGTGGTGGCTGCACATTGTAGGCATATTGGCTTTTCTCAATTATCTCGTTGTCTCAAAGCATTTGCACATCATCCTTGCTTTTCCGAACACTTGGTATAGCAAGCTGGAGCCTAAAGGCCAAATGAGCGACATGCCTGCCGTGACCGAACAGGTGAAGTTGATGATGGACCCCAGCGCCGACCCCTATGCCGCGCAACCCGAAGGCACGGTTCCCGAACGATTTGGCGCCAGAGATGTATTCGACCTAAGCCGTGTTCAGTTGATGAATGCCTATAGTTGCACCGAGTGCGGCAGATGCACTTCTGAGTGTCCGGCCAACCAAACGGGCAAGAAACTTTCGCCAAGAAAAATAGTGATGGATGTGCGCGACCGCCTGGAGGAAGTGGGCAAGAATATTGACCAAAACAAGACCTTTCAGGACGACGGTAAGTCGCTTTTCGATCGCATCAGCAAGGAAGAACTATGGGCCTGCACTACTTGTAATGCTTGTGTTCAGGCCTGTCCGGTGAATATCGACCCGCTATCCGTCATTTTGGATATGCGCCGCTATCTGGTAATGGAAGAAAGCGCAGCGCCCAACGAGCTGAACATCATGATGACAAATGTGGAGAACAACGGTGCGCCGTGGCAGTTTGCCGCCGCCGACAGAATGAATTGGGCCAATGAGTAATCTGCAAGACAAAACCGAAAACGGTAAGAAAATAAGCCCTGTGTTGCCTGATGAGGTCAAGAATTTCCTCATTGATATTGATGGAACCATTTGCGAAGACATTCCGAACGAAGAGCCGGAGCGCATGCTCACTGCCGAAATTTACCCGGATGCCTTGGAGACAGTGAACAAATGGTTTGACGAAGGGCACATTATTACCTTTTTCACCTCCCGAACCGAAGCGCATAGGGAGTATACCGAGATTTGGCTCGACAAACACGGGTTTAAGTACCACGGCATTTTGTTCGGAAAGCCAAGAGGCGGAAACTACCATTGGGTAGACAACCACCTAGTACGCGCCACACGCTACAAGGGCCGTTTCACGGATTTGGTGGACAAAGAAGTGACCATTCAAGTATTTAGAGAAGACTGATGAGCGAGACACAAAAAGTGCCTACCATGGCGCAAATGATGGCAGAAGGCAAAAGCCCCGAAATTCTGTTTTGGGTGGGCTGTGCCGGTAGTTTCGACGACCGCGCCAAGAAGATAACCCGCAGTGTCGTACAAATACTGAACGACGCAGGTGTGAGCTTTGCTGTGCTTGGCACCGAAGAGAGTTGCACCGGCGACCCTGCCAAACGCGCCGGCAACGAATTTCTATTCCAAATGCAAGCGGTGGCCAACATTGAGGTGCTCAATTTGTATGAGGTAAAAAAAATAGTGACCGCCTGTCCGCATTGCTTCAACACCCTGAAAAACGAATACCCTTCCTTGGGAGGCAACTACGAAGTGATGCACCACAGCCAGCTTATAGGAAAGCTGGTAGAGGAGGGGAGGCTAAAGGTGAGCGGCGGTAGTTTTTCCGGGAAAAAAATAACCTTCCACGACCCGTGCTACTTAGGCCGAGCCAATGGAGAATACGAAGCACCACGCCAAATCATTGAAAAACTAGATGCCGAACTTGTGGAGATGAAACGCTGCAAAGAACGCGGATTTTGTTGCGGTGCCGGCGGTGCGCAGATGTTTAAGGAGCCCGAAAAAGGCATCAAAGACGTGAACATAGAACGCACGGAAGAAGCCATTGAAACCAAAGCCGAGATCATAGCCACCGGATGTCCGTTCTGCAACACCATGATGACCGACGGAGTGAAAGGAAAGGACAAAGAAGCCCAAATAGTGGTGTACGATATTGCCGAACTAATAACCAAAGCCTGATATGTACGTCCCGTTCGACGAAATGCCCAACTCTGCCCGCATCTGGGCTTACCAAAGCGACCGCTACCTCAGTTTCGAAGAGGTGGAAGTGGCCAGCGCTTACTTGCTCAATTTTACCAACGAATGGACCGCACACGATAAAGACCTACGGGCTTCCTTCACTATTTTGTACAATACTTTCATTATTCTAGCAGTAGACGAAAAGACTGAGGGTGCCTCAGGATGCTCCATTGACAAATCAGTGAAGGTGTTGAAACAGCTAGAAAAGGAGTTTTTTATCAACCTTTTTAACCGCACTTGGGTGTATTACAAAGACGACGAAGGACTGCTGCGCGGTGTGTCGCTCGAGTCGTTCAGGCACATGGCCAATCACGGCCAGTTGGATGCCAACACCATAGTGTTCAACAACATGGTACAGACCGTAGGCGAATTGAAAAGCAAATGGGAAGTGCCGGCCAATGAAAGCTGGCACAAGGCTTACCTGCCTTTAAATTAACTCCGAGCTTCGAAGCCTTCTTTTCCCGAAATAATTTGGAAATAAAGTTTGAAATCGCTCATAAGCGACCACAAGGGATATTGAAAAGTGGCCGGCTTGTTTTTTTCTATAAAAAAGTGACCTATCCAAGCAAAACCATAGGCAGTGACAATGCTCGCCAAAAAGAGCCATCCATTGAGACTAACTATTGAATAAATGAGTAGCAGAAAGAACAAGGTAGTGCCGATAAAGTGCATGATTCGTGTTCCGCGCTTGCTGTGCTCCGTGAGGTAATAGGGATAGAACTCTTTAAATGACTTGTATAGTCGTGCCATGGCTTTTAGGGTTTTGTGGCACTAAATTACTTTTTTCCGCCAAAGTTTTGCACCACGTTTACGGTGGGTATGTCGTCCCAATCTCGCTCCGGAACGAACTGAATGCCAACACCCAATTCGTCAAAACCCGAATAGAGAATATTGTCTCGGTGCGCTTTGCTTTTCATCCATCCTTCCACCACCTCTTCCGCAAAACTCCAGTAGCTATGCGGCTTTATTTCAATGGTTGTATTCCAGTATAAAAACACCAACGCTCCATTCTCCTTTCTGCACACATAGTCCTTTCCCGAGTCGTAGTTGAGTAGAAATGTTTGCGCAATGTTTTCACCCGTAGCGCCATATCGATTGGGCGAAAAATGGTGTATTCGTTGATGCGACTGCCTAAACCGCGCCTCCTTGCGGTTGTAGTGGCCAAAGGTCATGCTCTCGCTCATGTAGTTGGCATGAAATTCCGCCGATTCCATCAATTCCTGATGCCAAGAGAAAAGCGTCATTTTTCTCTTTTGCCGCTCTATGTTGGTCACATGAAACACGCACGCCTCCAGCATCTCCATATCAGGGTTTTTGAGGTCAATGGGCTTGCGAAAAGAGGCGAACTTGAGCGCCTCTTCGGCAGAAAGGGCGTAGTAGTCCACCTGGGAAGCGGCGAAATATGGAAGGAAAAAGAAGAGGCTGATCATGGTTCGCATAGGCAAGAAACGATACTAAGCCAAAAATCGTCTACAGATCGTCTTTAGAAATAGGGCGCTCCTTTGCTCGCCAGTTGAAGCCGTCCATTCTTTGCAAATCCTTGGGCGATTGACTCATGGGGTAGAGGGTGGCCTTGGGCTTGTTCAGAAAGGTAATGTCGGTCACGTCGCTTTGTTCAAGATCAATGCGCATATCCGCACATTCTGCGCTGTTCATGCCTATGTATTCGTTGGTTTCGTCCTTGCCAAAATACACGGTTTGTCCGTTGCCAAACACATCCACTCGAGTGAGCTCCCCATTCGTGGTGTGGCCTATCATGTTTCGGCCTTTTATCTGGTTGAAATACTCCAAGCTGTCTTCGCTGATGATGAAGGCATTTCGGCTGATATAGATCTTATCCATTTTCATGTTGGCCAGCTGCACACGGATGCTGTCGCCCGTTATTTGGTTCTTGGCGCTCCACACCACCGGGTCGCGATACAGGAAGATGGTGCTGTCAATTTCGGTGTAAGCCAGGCTGTCACAGCGCCCCTGCAAGTCCGTTCGAAAGAAACGCACCCCTGTGAATGCACTAAAAGTGCGCCTGTTCAAACTGTCGCTGTTGATGATGAAATTTTGACTTTTCAGAAAAAGGCTGTCTCCGTCCATGTCCATGGCTGCCAGTGGCTCGCCGGTGAAAAAGCCGGAGCCCCTCGCTTCGTTAAATCGTGCCACTTGCGCCCACACGGTAATGCCTTGGGTGCTGTCGCTCACCACTACATTGCCATAGGCGCGGCTATCGCTGCGCTTGCGGTCGTAATAGAGGCTGTCGCCCACTATCATGCTGCTGTCGCCATACACGGTGGCGCGCTTGCTAAACTGGGCAATTTCTGTATTGGCGTTGTACCAGCCCCAGGTGCAGAGTATTCTGTTTTCCGAATTTCTGATTTCGGTAGGGCCGTAGAAGTAAGAGGTCTCGGATTTTGAGAAATAAACCAAGGTGTCGCTCTTGATGGTGTATTCGGGGTTGGTCACGGTCACGTTTTTTCGAAACAGAAAGCGGTCTTCTCTGGTGAAATATTTTCCCCGATCGCTTTCTATCACGCTCTCGCCGTCGAATATGGTGCTGCGCTTGGTGTAGGTGCCCACGCTCTGATTTCTGTCGAACATCAGTTCGGTGGTGGTCAGTTGGATCTGATTATTGGTAAATCGAACCATGCCCAGCGCCGTGCCCAGTTTGGTGGTGCCCGAATAATACAGAGTGTCGCAATAGAGCTGCGCTTCGCTGCTGATCATGCGCACATTGTGAAACGCATGGATGGAATTGGTAGAAGTGAAAAAGAAAGCGCTGTCGCAATACATCAGGGTGCTGTCCTGCTTCAGTTGCACATTGCCTATCAGCTTCTGCACATTTTGGCCATTCACTTTTGTGAGCACTCCTTGGTCGGCATGCAGGATTTCAATTTGCGAACCTTGCCCATACGCGAATTGGACGCAGAGCAAAACGAATATGGAAAGGAATGTTTTCAAGGGCGTAAAAGTAATGCCTTGAACGGATGAATGGTGCTTTTAGCGTTGATGGCGCTTAGTCTTTGTTGCGGCACTGTTCTTCGGGCAATGCACCGCAAAAGCTACACGACTCGCCTTCTTTATTTAAAAAAGGACTTTGACTGGCGCAGGTACCGGCAAATTTTCCGTCTTTCTTTCCCCAAATCTTAATGGCAATGCCCGCCATGGCTAAGGCCAGCAATACTACAGTGATTAAAATGAGCTTGAGCATCTCTCAAAAAAGTTTGCCCCAAAAGTACCACAAGCAGGAGGGATGGGCAAGGAATTTAAGCCTAGATCTGCTGGTCTTTATTCAGAAGCAATAATGTTAACTTCTGCTTCCAGCTCTACGCCAAAATTTTCGGCCATGTCGGCAATGATTTCTTTCGACAAAGCCAAAATTTCTTCGCCTTTGGCATTTACGTAGATCACCAGCACAAGGGCCTGACGCACATGCACACCCGCATCACCGCGGCGAAAGCCTTTCCAGCCGGCCTTTTCAATGAGCCAACCGGCGGCCAGCTTCATGCCTTCGCCCGAAGGGTAGGCCACCAGTTCGGGATATTGCACTTTGAGCTTTTCATAATGCGCCGTGCGCACCACCGGATTTTTGAAAAAGCTGCCGCTATTGCCTATTTCCTTTGGGTCGGGTAGTTTCGATTGCCGAATGGCGATCACCGCGCGGCTCACATCTCGTATGGTGGGCGTGTCCACGCCCATTTTCTTCAATTCGTCCTGAATGGCGCCGTAGCCCGTGTGCAGCGCGTGTTCCTTATTGAGCCGGAAGCACACCTCGGCAATCACGTATTGGCCGCGCAGCGCACGCTTAAACACCGACTCGCGGTAGCCGAAGGCGCATTCCTCGAGGGTAAATTTGCGCAGCGAACCATCCGCACGCGAAACGGCCAGCAGGTGGTCGAAATGCTCCTTTACCTCTATGCCGTAGGCGCCAATGTTTTGCATGGGCGCAGCGCCCACATTGCCCGGTATGAGCGAAAGATTTTCCAGCCCGCCCCAGTTGTTTTCCAGGGTCCATTGCACCCATTGGTGCCAGTTTTCGCCTGCGCCGCTCGCTACCCACACATGCTTTTCGTCTTCGCGAAGCACGCGCCTACCGAGTATGTCCACCTTGAGCACCGTGCCACGGTAATGTCCCGTGAGCAGCATGTTGCTGCCGCCACCCAGAATTAGCAAAGGCTCCGCCGGATTGCCATTTTTGAAAAAGGCCTGCAGATCCGCAATGGATTGCACCGAAATGAGGGTATCGCAGGCTACATCAAAACCAAAGGTGTTGAGCGACTTAAGGGAGGCGTGCATCTGTTCGTTCATGCGGTAAAAATAAGCTTTGGGTTGGGCTTGGAGTAGGCAGGATTTTGCGATTTGTATGCTTTTATAAAGATGTTTCTCATGCCAATAATTTCTCTAATCTCATTTTCCATTTTTCCCAATCTTTCATTTCCTTACTCTGTAAGTCAATGAATTTCTGAGTGTGGTCATGATGAATTAAATGACATAATTCATGAATAATTACGTATTCAATGCAGCCTTTGGGCGCTTTAATCAAT
>CAZBBV010000042.1:0-10220 GCA_964490025.1 uncultured Cryomorphaceae bacterium
CACATTCAGGAAGTTGGGTTTGTCGGGGCCCGGACGGCGGTAGAAAGTACCGATCATGGGGCTCTTGATGGTGATTAATCTCGACTCGTCGCTTGCGCTTTCGGCAGCAGGAGCAGCGGCTACAGGCGCTGCTGCAGGAGCAGGGGCAGCAACAGGCGCAGCAACAGGGGCAGGTGCAGGAACCATATAGGTAGCTTGCGCTTCGCCTTCCTGTCCGGAGGTTTTAATCTTGATCTTGATGTCGCCTGTTTCCAGTTCTACTTCCGTAGCGCCACTTTTGGCCACAAATCGAATGAGATTTTGATTGTCTTTGATATCAATATTCCAATGTTTTGGTCATAAACAAATCTAAAAATTTACACTAGACTCAGTAAGCCCATTTGAGATAAATAGCACCCCAGGTGAATCCGCCGCCAAAAGCAGCAAATATAAGGTCGTCGCCCTTTTTCAATTGCTTTTGGTAGTCCCAAAGCAACAGCGGCAAGGTGCCGGAAGTGGTGTTGCCATAGCGCTCAATGTTCATCATCACCTTTGAACTGTCCAGACCCATGCGGCTAGCTGTGGCATCAATGATGCGCTTATTGGCCTGATGCGGCACGAGCCATTCTACTTCCTCGGAGCTGAGGCCATTGCGGTCCATCACAAGGGCCGAAACGTCGGCCATATTTTTTACAGCAAACTTGAATACCTGCTGTCCTTCTTGCTTTACAAAGTGGGCGCGGCTCTCAATGGTTTCTTGCGAAGGAGGCATAATAGACCCACCGGCATCTATTTTCAAAAACTCGCGACCCAAGCCGTCGGTGCGTAGGTATTCGTCCACCAGACCGTAGCCTTCGTGGTTTGGTTCGAGCAACACCGCACCGGCGCCGTCGCCAAAGATGACGCAGGTGGTGCGGTCGGTATAGTCGATAATGCTGGACATTTTGTCGGTGCCTATGAGCAGCACCTTTTTGTACATACCGCTGCGGATATATTTGTCGCTCACGCTGAGCCCGTACAAGAAACTGGAGCAGGCGGCCATCAGATCAAAGCTGAATGCGTTTGTGGCGCCTATTTTACTGGCTATGTAGCAAGAGGTGGCGGCCACGGGCATGTCCGGAGTGGCGGTGGCGCATATCACCAAATCTATTTCAAGTGGATTAATATTGAATCGACTGATCAGGTCTTCCGCAGCCTTTATGCCCATGTATGAGGAGCCAAGTCCTTCGCCTTTCAGAATCCTTCTTTCTTTGATGCCCGTTCGCGAGGTGATCCACTCGTCGTTGGTGTCTACCATTTTCTCCAATTCCTGGTTGGTGAGAATGTAGTCGGGTATATATCCTCCTACGGCTGTTATGGCTCCTCTAATCATATACAAGGCTTGTCTAAAATTTTGAACAAATGACGAACGGAATGGGCAAAATTACACTTTCCAAATATTTGGCTCCAAAGGCTCAGTTGCGCGCAAAAAAAAAGCACTGGTTCATGCCAATGCTTTTCAATTGAATTCACCTAAATAATTAGGCTTTGTTTTTCTCCATCACCACTTTGCCTTTGTAGTACATTTTGTCCTCCACCCAGTAGGCGCGGTGAAAAATGTGTGGCTCGCCTGTGGTAGCGCAAATGGCTACGGTAGGTACAGCGGCTTTGTCGTGAGTACGTCTTTTGTCTCTACGGGTTGATGATTGTCTTCTCTTAGGATGTGCCATGGCTCAGCGCTTATAAATAATTAGTTCAACAGATTTTTTAGTTTGTTCCACCTTGGGTCTATCAGGCTTTCGGGCTCTTCAGGGCTTTCGGTGGTGGTGTCGTTTGCTTTTTCCAAATCAGGATGCACCTTCTTGGCCGGTATGCTGAGCACTACGGTGTCGAACAAAAATTTGCTCACATTGTAGTTGCGCTCACCATTGGGCAGAATCACCAACTCGCCATCTTCGTCGTCGAAATGATCGCCGAAACGAACCACCAAAATGGCTTCGGCGGAAATGGGCAAGTCGAATAGTTCGTTGCTTACATCACAAGGCACCTCAACGGTTCCCTGAATGGTGAAGTGAAAATTCAAAACCCGCGATTCTTTCTCCAGACGGAGAAGGACTTCAAGGTCAAACTTTTCGTACTCCTGATAGTCAAAAGCGTCAAAGAACGGTTTGCTTAAAAAGAAGCTGTAATCGTGGTTTCCCAACTTCAGCCCTCCAAAATGAATATCAAATTCTTTCAAGGCCTTCATATACAAGCTCTTTTCGAGGGCCGCAAATATAGACAAATATTATTTCCGTCTACCTTTTGGAGGAGAATGATTTGGCAGAATGTTGCCGGTCAGTTGCTCGGTCATTTTCCGGTTGCGGCAAATATCGATTGCGGCATACACCGCCTGGCGGAATGAACTCTCGTCGGCTATGTTTTTTCCCGCTATATCGAAGGCTGTTCCATGATCGGGCGAAGTGCGCACTACCGGAAGTCCGGCGGTGAAATTCACCCCATTTTCGAAAGCCAAAGTTTTGAATGGGGTAAGGCCCTGGTCGTGATACATGGCCAGCACGCCGTCGAACTGTTCGTGCTTGCCGGCGCCAAAGAAACCATCAGCAGGAAATGGTCCGAACACCTGCATGCCTTTTTCTCGGGCTTTGGCGAGCGCTGGTTTAATGATTTCGCTCTCCTCGGTGCCCATTTCGCCTTCGTCGCCATTGTGTGGGTTTAGGCCCAACACAGCAATGATGGGATTGCGCACCGAAAAATCTTTCTTCAAAGAGTCTCTGAACAAGTTCAACTTGCTAAAAATGGCCTCTTGCGTGAGTTTCTCTGACACCTCTTTGAGGGGGATATGCCCCGTCACTAGCGCCACTCTCAGGTTTTCGTGCATGAGTATCATCAAAGACTTGTCGCCGAAATAATCTTCTAAAAATTCTGTGTGGCCATTGAACGGAAAATCCTCGCTCTTGATGCCATGCTTATGGATGGGCGCGGTGACCAACGCATCAATCTCACCATTCTTGAGCGCCTCCGTGGCTTTGGTGAGCGACAGGAAAGCTGCCTTTCCTCCCGTTTCGTTCATCTGGCCGGGTTCTATTTTCAAGTCCTCGTCCCAGCAGTGCATCATGTTGGGTACGTTGTGGCGAAGCTCGTCCAGCTTTCGGATGTTCTGAAAGCGCATTTCGGCATGGCCATATTCATTGGCCAAAAAAGCAGACAGCTTGTGCGAACCGAAAAATATGGGTGTGCAAAAATCGAGCATGCGCTTGTCCGAAAAAGTCTTCACCGCCACCTCCGGGCCTATCCCGTTCAAATCGCCCAGGCTGATGCCCAGTTTTATTTTATGCTCACTCAAAGTGAAAATGATTTTTAATGAATTGATGAATGAGCCTTACGCCTACTCCGCTGCCATTCTTAGCGCGGTACTTGTCCTTCTTTTTAAGCCACGAAGGGCCTGCAATATCGAGGTGGATGTAAGGCGCTGGTGCAAAATGCTCTAGAAATTTTCCGGCGGTAATGGCCCCTCCTTCCGGTCCGCCAATGTTTTTAATATCGGCAATATCGCTTTCCATCAACTCGCGGTAATCGTCCCAAAAAGGAAAACGCGCTATTCGTTCCATGCTTTGGTTTCCGGCGGCTTCGAGTTCTTGGAATATTTCATCAGAGGCATTGCCCATGGCCACTATGCCGTATTTGCCAATGGCGGCGGCGGCGGCTCCGGTTAGCGTGCTCAATTCTATGGTCAGCTCAGGATTGTATTGTTTTCCGAACGCCAAGGCATCCGCAAGGATAAGGCGACCTTCGGCGTCGGTATTGAGCACTTCCACCGTGGTGCCGTCGTACATGGTAAGCACATCCCCCGGCGTAATGGCCAGTTGGCCCGGACGGTTGTCGGTGGCTGGCACGAGGGCAATGACGTGAATAGGGTATTGCATTTCGGCAATGAGTCCCATGGCGCAAACCACTGCGGCCGATCCCGCCATGTCGCATTTCATAATGTCCATGCTGTTGGCCGTGGGCTTAAGCGATAGTCCGCCCGTGTCGAACACCACACCTTTTCCTACCAATAGGATGGGCCTTTCGTTCTTGGCTTTCGGGTGCTTGTACTCCATGATGGAAAAAGTAGGCGGATCAATGCTGCCCATATTCACCCCCAACAAGCCACCCATTTTTAGGGCTTCAATTTTTCCTTTTTCTAACACGGTCACCTGAAAGCCCTTCTCCGTGCCCAAGGCCTTGATGCGCTCAGCATACGTTGTGGCGGTGAGGGTAATCACAGGTTCATTTACCAAATCGCGGGCGAGGTTGGTGGCCTCTGTCACTGCGTTTAATTCCTGTAGTTCTCTTGCAGAAACATTACCCGAAAGCGAGAACTTCATCTTTGCTTTGCCGTTCTTCTTCCAGGCCTTCTCGGTGCGGAATTGGGTATAGTCGTAGGCACCCAAGGCCATGCCTTCGCACACGCACAGCCATGCCTTATTCGCCGAAATTACTTCGATATGAAGTTGTTCGCTCTTCTTTTTATAAGCAGCCTCTTGAATTTCATCACCAAGAATTCTAAGTTTTTCGAAGAGCTCCGCTTGTCCATTTCCCTTGGGAATGAAGACAAAATAATACTGACACACATATCGCTCAACCATCAGGAAATGAGCCCTTTCAGCTGAGTAATTGTCTGAAATGTATTTCTGTTCCATCTCCGATAGTGCAATGCCGGAAAGGGAAGTAGGATGGTCGAGGATGAAAACTTTGCTCAGCGCTTCGTTCGTGCCGCTATTCTGAAGAACAAAATCGCTCATTATTTGTAGTTTTAGGAGCGCTAAAATACACTTTTGAATGAATGCTGAAGGATTGCTCAAGCGGGCACTAAACGAAGATTTTTTATCGGTTGAAGAAGGAATTTTTCTCTTCCAAAATGTGCCCACCACCGAGCTGATGTATGTGGGAAACGAGCTGCGAAAAAAGAATCGACCGGAACCTGTTGTTACCTGGATTATAGACCGCAATGCGAATACGACCAATGTGTGCATTGCCAATTGCAAGTTTTGCAACTTCTTTCGTCCACCCGGACATGCGGAGTCGTACATCACCAGCATTGATCAATACAAGCAAAAAATTGAAGAGACCTTCCGTCTGGGCGGTGAGCAATTGCTGCTGCAAGGCGGGCATCACCCCGATCTTGGATTGGAATATTATTCCACCTTGTTCAGAGAGCTGAAAGCGCTGTACCCACGGCTGAAGTTGCACGCTTTGGGTCCACCAGAGATTGCGCACATCAGCAAGCTGGAGGGGAAAAGCCATAGCTATGTACTTGAAAGCTTAATGGAAGCGGGTCTTGACAGCCTACCCGGCGCAGGAGCGGAAATACTCAACGACCGTGTGCGAAGGTTGATCAGTAAAGGGAAATGCGGCGCCAGAGAATGGCTCGACGTGATGCGCGCCGCCCACCAGTTGCGCCTTACCACCTCCGCCACCATGATGTTCGGCCATATCGAAACCTTAGAAGAGCGCTTTCAGCACCTAGTGGATTTGCGGCAAGTGCAAAGCGAAAAACCGGCTGATGCTAAGGGCTTTTTGGCCTTTATCCCATGGCCATTCCAAGACGAGGGCACACTGATAAAAAGAATTAGAGGCGTGAAAAATGAAGTGACGGCAGACGAATACATCCGCACCATAGCCATAAGTAGAATTATGTTGCCCAACATTCCGAACATTCAGGCTTCATGGCTAACGGTAGGCGAAAAGACGGCGCAGATTTGCCTACATGCCGGAGCGAATGATTTTGGCTCCATTATGATCGAAGAAAACGTGGTTTCGGCAGCCGGAGCACCGCACCGATTTACCAGCGACGGCATACAAAAAGCCATCCGTGAAGCGGGATTTATTCCTCAATTGCGCAATCAGCAGTACGAATACCGAGAACTGCCAACGGAAATTGAACAACAAGTCATTAGCTATTAACCGAAAGGCATAAAAACTACGTTATAGTCGGGTATGAAAAGACTGCTATTCCTTCTCCTAATTCTCACAAGCGCTGCTGCTGTGCATGCCACGCACAACCGCGCCGGTGAGATTTCAGTTTTTTGGGTGAGCGGGCTTCAGTATTCGGTGACCATGATAACCTACACCAAGGACAGCGCACCCGCCGACCGCCCCGAGCTGGTAATAAAATGGGGCGACGGAACGCAGGACACGCTACCACGCGCCAGCCAAACTATTTTGGGCAACGACGTGAAAAGGAACATTTACTACGGCACACACACCTACACCAGCATTGGCACCTACACCATCAGCATGGAAGACCCCAACCGAAACTCGGGAGTGCAAAATATTCCCTCGTCGGTTCAAGTGCCTTTTTACATTGAAACCACCATCCTCATTGACCCCAATCTTGGACCGAACAATACACCCGTGTTGCTCAATCCGCCTATTGACAATGGTTGCGTGGGCCAGCCATTTATACACAATCCGGGCGCTTTTGATACAGATGGCGACAGTATTTCATATGCTTTGGTAACCTGTCGCGGGCTTAATGGACAACCCATTCCGGGATATTCTATTCCCTCCACGAGCAACACCATCAGCATTGATCCGGTTACCGGCGACTTTTACTGGGATTCGCCGGTAACGGCAGCTGAATACAACATTGCCATTGAAATAACCGAGCACAGAAAAAATAGCGCGGGCGTGTGGGTAAACATTGGACGAGTGCTTCGCGATATGCAAATCACCATTGCGGGGTGTAGCAACACGGCCCCTGTTATACAGCCTATGCAAGATCTGTGTGTTACGGCAGGAGATACCGTTGTGCTAAGTGTTTCGGCTACAGATGTCAATTTTAATATCATAACCCTTACTGCCAGCGGTGGGCCTTTCCTCCTTACTCCGTCGGCCACATTTTTACAAAACACAAACGATCCGGCGGGAACCCGGACCGGCACTTTTAGGTGGCCAACCGATTGCGGACATGTGCGCCAACAGCCTTACGCTGTAACCTTTAAAGCTACCGACAATGGCATCCCGAATCTCGTGGATTTGGAAACCATGAACATCACTGTGGTGTCGCCAGGTCCGACCAACTTGACGGCAAGTGCTGCAGGAACTAGCATTACTCTGGGATGGACGCCCACTGTATGCACCCAAGCCAATGGCTATGACATTTACCGGAAAAAACAGTTTTTTGGCTTCGTGCCCGGCCCATGCGAGACCGGTGTGCCAGGCTATACCGGCTATGTAAAAATTGCCTCCGTGGTAGGCTCCGGCACCAACAACTATGTGGACAATGACAACGGCAACGGACTCATTCACGGCATTACGTATTGCTATATGGTGGTGGCAACTTTCGACGACGGCGCCGAAAGCTACGCCTCCGAAGAAATATGTGCATCTCTGAAACGCGACGTGCCGCTCATTACCCAGGTGGATGTGGAGACCACAAGCCAAACGAATGGTGTTATGAATGTGAAATGGACCAAAGCAACAGAGTTTGACACGGTACTTTTCCCTGGGCCATATGTGTATAAGGTTTTTGGAAGGGCCGGCATTGGTGCGGGTGCCTTTTCGGAGTTGGCTACCATCCCGGGAATTGACGACACCACTTTTACCCACACCGGTATTAATACGCTGGAAAATGCCTACACCTACCGGATCGACTTTTTCAATCAAAGTGGATCAATTCTGGATTTCATTGGTTCATCACGTGTGGCGTCGTCAGTATTTCTGAGCACAGGCTCTACCAACAACGCCATTCAACTCAACTGGGATTATCTGGTGCCTTGGATCAACGACACTTTTGTGGTGTATCGAGAAAACCTCATTACAGGCCTCTACGACAGCCTCACCACAGTAACCCAAAACAGCTACCTGGACGCGGGGCTTGTGAACCAAAACGAGTATTGCTACTACGTGATGGCGGTGGGCTATTATACCACCCCCGGAATTGTAAATCCGTTATTGAACCGCTCGCAACGCTTGTGCGACATAGCCCAAGACACCACTGCGCCTTGTGCGCCGGAGCTCAGCGTAGAAAAAGACTGCGAACTGCTGGAAAACTACCTCGACTGGACGCAGGATGTAAGTTGCGGCGACGACGTGGTGAAATACGAAATCTACTACACCCCGGTTCAAGATCAAGACTTTGTGCTGCTGGCAACACTTTCGGGTGCTGCTATCACCGAATATTGGCACAGCAATTTGGCATCTGTAGCCGGCTGCTACGCCATTGTTTCGGTAGATAGTTTCGGCAATTCGAGTGCCTTTAGCAACATTGTGTGTGTGGACAATTGCCCTGAGTTTGAGTTGCCCAATGTGTTCACGCCCAACGGCGACGGTGAATTCGATTTCTTCATCCCCATTTCCAACCGATTTGTGGAAAGCATAGAAATCATCATCTACAACCGCTGGGGGAAAACTGTGTTTACCACCACCGATCCGGACATCAATTGGGATGGCAACGACTACCTGAGCGGACAACCCTGCTCCGAGGGAGTATATTACTATGTATGCAAGGTGAACGAAATTCGCCTAAGCGGCCTGGAGGCGCGAACCCTGGAAGGCTTTTTCCATTTGTTTAGATAAATTTCCCCATTTCATGTTCACAGGAATCATTGAAGGCTTGGGCCTAGTTACAGATATTCAAAACGAAGGCAGCAACCGCCATTTTACCCTTGAAGGCCCTTTTACCCACGAGCTGAAGGTGGACCAAAGCGTGGCGCATAACGGCGTGTGCCTAACCGTGACTGAAATAGAAGGAAAGCGCTACCGCGTGACCGCCATTGAAGAAACCCTGAAAAGGAGCAGCCTTGGACAATGGAAAGTGGGCGACAAGGTGAACCTGGAGCGCGCCATGCTGATGAACACCCGCCTAGACGGACACATAGTACAAGGCCATGTGGACACTACGGCCATTGTGGAGCGCATAGAAGAAAAAGACGGCAGTTGGGAATACCATTTCCGCTACCCGAAAGCGGCGGGACATGTAACTGTAGAAAAAGGCAGCATTTGCGTGAATGGTGTGAGCCTAACTGTGGTGGAAAGCGGAGATGACTATTTCTCGGTAGCCATCATTCCCTTTACATACGAGCACACCAATTTTCACCAACTAAAAGTGGGCGACATGGTAAACTTGGAGTTTGATATTATCGGGAAGTACGTGGCCCGACTGATGGGGAAATAAATCCTTGAGCAGTTATTGCTTTATGATGCGCTGTCGATATACCGTTGAGGCATCATGCAATTCTAAAATGTATAATCCTGCTTCGAGGCCGCAAAAGTCAACTGTCTCAATGCAAAGTCCAGCTTTAACTATTTGACCCGTCAAGCCCATTATTCTATAATTCAGTTCCTTTTGCTTTGAACTAGAAATGTTCACAATGCCTGAGGTTGGATTTGGATAAATCCTTAAAGAATTATCGAGTTCATCAACTGAAAAATAAACAATAAAATAATAAACATCTGAAGTGTCTCTACACCCATTGGGGCTTTCTGTAATTACTATTACCGAATAGACGCCTACAGTTGGCACTACAATCTGAATACTGCTATTGCCTTGGTTAATAATAGTTCCCGTAGGAGAGACTAGCCAGAGATAGCTGTAGCCCGGAATAGAAAGTGTAGAAAAATCCCAGACATTTGTTCCCCAAGTCGTTGAGCCAGTAATTTGAAAATTATATTGGGCCTCTATTTCAATCAAGCTATTCATCAAAATAGTATCGCTTTGGCTACCACTAATGATGGTGAGTTGCACATCATAGCTACCCGGGGCGCCGTAATAAATACCGGGAGGTGTTTGCCCATTGTGAAAAGATGGATTGCCTCCCGGAAAGTTCCACAACCAGATGTCGATTGGTCCGGTGCTTTGGTCAGTAAAGTAGAAGGAATCAGGAGTACAAGAAAAAGTATTGGCTGCAGAAAAATCGGCGACTATAGGTGCAGACTTCTTCCATATTCTTCCTTGCGATCCGCAGATGAATCCTGTTCCGTTGGCGGTGAAATCAGCGTCGTAAACGGCGTAAGTGAATCCGCCCATATAATCTGATGCCCAAGTGGCTCCTCCATCAGTGGTAATATAAATGCCCTCCGGAGTTCCTGCAATAATAGCATTCAAGCTGTCTTGCATATACGCCGCGCGCAGCAATGGATTGCCGGGCACGTAGCTGGTTTGCCAAGTTTGCCCACCATTAGATGTGCGCAGCACCTTACCGTCTTCGCCACCTACTATGCCGTGGTTGAGATCGTAAAAATCAACCCCTAGAAACATCATCTGAAACATCCCC
>CAZBBV010000043.1:0-10128 GCA_964490025.1 uncultured Cryomorphaceae bacterium
TGCCTTTATGATTTGGATTGCCGGCAATGTCATCTCCGGATTTGAAGTTTACGGATTCTGGGCAGCGATATGGTTCTCCCTTATTCTGTCGTTTGTGACCATGATTCTGGAGAGCCTCACGGGCTACAAGAGAAAATTTGAACGAAAAAAATTCCCCGACCAAGACGTATGAGATTTCTGCAAGCGAAGTATGTGTTTACGGGCCTTCGGCTCATGGAAGATGCAGTACTTGTTCTAAATGACGACGACCGAATTGATAGCGTGGTGTATCCCGAAGAAGTGGGCAATGCCAATATTGAGTTTTTTGAAGGCATCCTATGTCCCGGATTTATTAATGTACACTGCCACCTTGAGCTTTCGCACATGCGCGCCAAAGTGGAGCGCGGCAATGGATTGCCTAAATTCATCTACAACGTAATCCGAAACCGTCATGCCGACTTGCGCCACATTGCCGAGCAAGCAGAGGCCGCCGATAAAGAGATGTGGAAAAATGGGATAGTTGCAGTGGGCGACATCTCCAATACGCTGGACAGCTTCGCCGCTAAGTCCAAAAGCAAGATGCGCTATTATACGTTTATAGAGCTATTCGGACTTTATCCGGAAGATGCGACAAAGCAGTTCAACGAAGGCCTATCCCTGCTCGACGAACTTTCGAAGAACAAAACAAACGCTACCGGCAGCATCACGCCACATGCTCCTTATTCTGTTTCTCCTAAGCTTTTTGAAAAAATATACGGCCTGTGCTATTCCAAAGAAACAGCCATGAGCATGCACAACCAGGAGACGCCTTCGGAAAACGAGATGTTCCTCAATGGAAGCGGCGCTTTGTATGCCGCCCTGAGCAGCGCTAAAGCACTTCCGGAAGGATGGAAAGCACCGGGTTTTCGCTCGTTGGAATATGCAATAGTTCAACTGCCGCGCTGCAACAACATCCTGCTCGTGCACAACACCTACTCTGATGCCTACGACATTGATAAGGCAGATAAATACACCAATCGATTGTACTGGGCCACTTGCCCAAAGGCCAACTTGTTTATAGAAAACAGGCTTCCGGACTACGACCTTTGGCGGGAGAAAAAGCTGAAAATCTGCGTTGGGACCGATAGTTTGGCCAGCAATGACAAGCTTTGTATACTCGACGAACTGAAGGCCATTCAGGAACATTTCCCACACATCCCCACGCCCGAACTGCTACAATGGGCCACACGCAACGGCGCCGATTATTTCGAATATGCTGACTTGGGATCTTTCAAGCCGGGATCGAAGCCGGGCATCAACCACATCACGGGTTTTGAAAGTACTAGTCTCAAATTGACACAGTCTTCAAGGGTGCAAAAGCTGATGTAACACTTCAGCAATCGCCAGATCCGTTGGCGTGGTTATTTTCATGTTTTCCGTATTCCCTTCCACACAGCGGATGCTAAAACCGGCACTTTCGTACACGGATGCGTCGTCTGTAAAATCGGGCTGAAAGGCTTGAAGATAGGCTCGCTTCAATTCGGAGCTTCTAAAGCTTTGCGGTGTTTGCACGCTTCGATATTCGCTGCGTTTCACAGCTTGGCTATTTCCTCCATCCACTTTTCTGATAGACTCCAAAAGCGGTAATACGGGAATTGCGCCACCATACTTTTCGGCTTCTTCAAATGTGCGGAGAATGACCTCCTTTCGGACAAAGGGGCGAACGCCGTCGTGAATGGCCACCAGTGCATGTTCAGGCACCAACTCCAGCCCTGCCTTTACGCTATGAAATCGCTCAGCACCTCCCGAAACCACACGGTGCGCAACGGAAAAAGAATGCCCCTTGCACAAGCGCTCCCATTCGGGGCGCTGTGCATCAGGCAATACAAGAACTATGTTGAAATCAGGATCGCAGTGATAGAACTGCAGCAGTGTGTGCATCAAAATGGGCTTTCCAAACAGAGGAAGGAACTGCTTTGGTGTTTCCATTCCCATGCGGAGCCCCGCCCCACCGGCCACCACTATTACATAGCGATCAAAAGCCATTACAATATAAGCATGGCGTCGCCGTAGGTAAAGAAGCGATACTCCTCTTTTACGGCTTCTGCGTAGGCAGTTTTCAAGAAGTCAAAACCGGCAAAAGCCGCAGTCATCATCATCAAGGTGCTTTTCGGCGTGTGAAAGTTGGTCACCATGCTGTTGGCAATATTGAAGTCGTAGGGCGGGAAAATGAACTTGTTGGTCCATCCGGTATAAGGCTTCAGGAGCTGATTGGCGCTCACAGTACTTTCCACAGCGCGCATCACCGTTGTTCCCACGGCGCAAATGTTTTTACGCGCTTCTTTGGCGGCATTCACAATTCTCACAGCCTCTTCGCCAATGGACATCTCTTCAGAATCCATTTTATGTTTCGAAAGGTCTTCCACCTCCACGCTGCGGAAGGTGCCCAACCCAACGTGTAGCGTAACCTCAGCGAAATGGATTCCTTTTATCTCCATGCGCTTCATAAGCTGTTTGGAGAAATGCAGTCCGGCGGTAGGAGCGGCTACAGCGCCTTCTTCTTTGGCGTAGATGGTCTGATAGCGTTCCGCATCCTCAGGCACCGGCTCGCGCTTGATGTATTTCGGTAGCGGGGTCTGCCCCAGGTCGTACAGTTTTTGGCGGAACTCTTCGTAGCTGCCGTCGTACAAGAAACGAAGCGTACGGCCACGGCTGGTGGTGTTGTCTATTACTTCGGCCACAAGGCTGTCGTCGTCACCAAAATATAGTTTGTTGCCTATCCTGATTTTCCGTGCCGGATCTACCAACACATCCCACAGGCGACTTTCGGGGTTCAATTCGCGAAGAAGGAATACTTCGATCTTGGCTCCGGTCTTTTCCTTGTTGCCGTACATGCGGGCAGGAAATACCTTCGTGTTGTTCAGGATAAAAGTGTCTCCGTCGTCGAAATAGTCCACAATGTCTCTGAACATTTTGTGCTCAATAGTCTTCGTTTTGCGGTGTAGCACCATCAGGCGAGCCTCATCACGGTTTTCGGCAGGATACTCGGCAAGGAGGTGTTCAGGGAGGTTGAAGTCGAAATGACTCAGTTTCATTTTCATAAGCTTACGGGCTTTGATTGTTAAATTAAAAAGGGGGCAAATATAGGCGCTGGCTACCCCCTTTGTCAAGCCGCTTGACGTATTTGATGTGAGCCATGTCGCTACAGGGGTTTGCCGCCATTTTCTTGAAATAATTCGTTGCAGAATATAAAATTGAATGGGCCTAAAAGAAGATAGGCCGTGTGGTTTAAATTGATATTTTTGAAAATCAATGAATTAAAACCTACCCATGGAGTCCAGAAATGGTGAGCACACCATAAAGCACAAGATTTTGTACGTAGATGATGAACCGGACAATCTATTGGTGTTTAGGGCTGCCTTCCGAAAGTTTTATGATGTGCTTACTGTAGAATCGGCGGCAGATGCCCTTGAGAAATACAAGCAAGAGAGCGTATCCATAGTGATTACCGACCAGCGGATGCCGGAAATGACCGGTATTGAATTGCTGAAAAACCTACCTGAAGAACCCTATAGCATCCGGATGATACTGACCGGATTCAGTGATGTTGAGGATATTATTGAAGCCATTAATTCGGGCAAAGTGTATAAGTATATCACCAAGCCATGGGATAAGAACGACCTGAAATTTACGATTGACAATGCCCTTGAATCGCTAGAATTAAGAAATGACAACCAAAGTCTGATTCGCGAGCTGCAAGAGGCCAATGAGCAATTGGAAAAGAAAGTAATTGAACGGACGCAGGAAATTCAATTACAGAAGGAAGAAATAGAGCATCAAAAAGAAGTGATTGAGATAGAAAAGGAGAATGCCGACAAGCTGCTGCTCAACATTCTTCCGGATGAAATAGCCGAAGAACTAAAGCTTACCGGGACCGCAAAGGCACAACGCCACCAAGAAGTGACGGTGCTGTTTGCCGATTTTAAAGACTTTACCTCCATCTCCGAAAGTCATAGTGCCGAAGGCTTGGTAAGCGAGCTCGATTATTGCTTCCGTGCTTTTGACGACATCATTGAGAAATACGACCTGGAGAAAATAAAAACCATAGGTGATGCCTACATGTGCGCCGGCGGATTGCCTGTTCCTGACAAGTACAGTACCCCTCGTGTGATTTTAGCCGCAATGGAAATGCAAAGATTCCTGCAAGAGCTACATGCAGAAAAGCCGGAAAACAAACTTTACAATCTTCGTGTAGGCGTGCACACAGGCCCTGTGGTAGCCGGAGTGGTGGGCAAGAAGAAATTCCAATACGACATTTGGGGCGATACCGTGAATATAGCCGCCCGAATGGAAAGCACGAGTGAGGTTGGAAGAATTAATATTTCAGCAACTACTTATAGCGCAGTAAAGGAGTTTTTTAATTGTACGCCCCGCGGAACCATTGAAGTAAAAGGAAAGGGCGGCATGGAAATGTATTTCGTGGATAGCAAGAAGGCCTGAAATTAAGGCCTTGATTGAGGCTGAATCGGGAAAGCAATTAAATCCTGTTACGCTCTTATATAAGTAGTTAACTTTCTTCTTGAATTGTATACCTAGTGTTTCATGAATCCCTTTACCAAATAAATACTTATGGAAATTGCCAGCACCAAACCGAAAGTACTGTATGTGGATGACGAGGAAGAAAACCTCTTGGTTTTTAAAGCCACGTTCAGAAAAATGTACGAGGTGTTTACCGCCAGCTCAGCCGCTAAAGGGAGGGAAATTCTGAATGAGAATCCGGTGGAGGTGATTATTTCCGACCAGCGGATGCCCGAAATAACAGGCGTTGAATTTCTTAAGAATCTGCCGGACGAGCCGATTAACATCCGTATGATTCTCACGGGATTTAGCGACATGGAAGCCATCATTGAAGCCATGAACTCCGGCAAAGTGTACAAGTATGTAACCAAGCCATGGGAAAAAACTGAGCTTCAAGCGGTCATTGATGAAGCAGTGAGCAAACAAAGGCAACGACAGGAAGAAAAATCGAAGTTGAGCAATGCCACATCTGAACTTGCCAGTTTGGAAAAAGTGCTCCGCAGCCCGTACAAAAGCGAAGGAAAATTTGCGCTAACCCAGCGCCAGTTGGAAAATGAAATTAAGGAGCTCAACCTTAGGGTTGAAGAAGCGTACAAGAACGTAAAGCTTTTAAGCGAAATTGGTCAGGACATCATTTCCAACCTCACCATTGATGATATTATCGCCAGCACGTACGAAAACGTGAACTCCCTGATGGATGCCTCAAGCTTTACTATTGGCGTATACAAACCAGAGGAAAACACAATTGAATGCCCGGGCTCGTTGGAAAAAGGCGCCAGACTAGATACTTTTTACTACCCACTGGATGAAAAAAACCGATTGGCCGTATGGTGCTTTACCAACCAAAAGGAGATTATCATCAACGATTTCGAAACGGAGTACAATAAGTACCTCGCCAACCTAACAGTGCCGGTAATGGGCGATCAGTCGGAGTCTATTCTTTACCTGCCGCTCACTACCAATAAGAATAGAATTGGCGTAATTACGGTGCAGAGTTTTTCCAAGCATGCCTACACCAATTATCACGTAAACATCCTTAGGAATATAGCCATCTATGTGGCCACCGCTTTGGAAAATGCCCAATCGTATCACCTCATTGAAGAGCAAAAAACGGAAATTGAGCAGAAGAATGTCGAGCTCGAGCACAAGGTGCAGCAACGAACCGAAGAGCTCCAACTTAAAAATGAGGAGGCCCTGAAACAAAAAGATGAGCTGGAGGCCACCTATCGGAATGTGAAATTGCTGAGCGAAATTGGCCAACAAATCACTTCTACACTTTCCCTCGAAAAAATTATCGAAACGGTTTACGAAAACGTAAACAGCTTGATGGATGCGACCATTTTTGCCATAGGTGTGTACAATAAAAACCTGGATAGACTTGACTTTCCGGTATCTATGGAAAGGGGTGAAAAGTTGCCTTTTTGGTTTGCCTCCATGGATGATGACAACCGAATTCCCGTGTGGTGTTTCAAAAATCAAAAGGAGATCATCATCAATGATTTCCAGATGGAATACAACAAGTACATAAAAAGTATCTCAAAGCCAAAGGCCGGTGAATCGCCTGACAGTTTGATCTATCTCCCATTGTACACTAGCGAAGGACCTATTGGGGTGATCACTGTTCAAAGTTTTAAGAAGCACATTTACAACCAATACCACATTGACATTCTGCGGTCGCTGGCATCTTACATTACCATTGCCATTCAAAATTCAGCCTCTTACCAAAAGATGACCAAAGCCTTCGAAGACCTAAAATCGACACAAATGAAGCTGGTGGAAGCGGAGAAGATGGCGTCGTTGGGTGTGCTCACGGCGGGCGTTGCACACGAAATAAACAATCCCGTGAATTTCGTCTCGGCAGGTATCGAATCATTGATCAGCAGCTATGGTGATATAAAGGAAATTCTAAACCTATACTTCCAACTCAATCCGACCAAGAATGACCCCGAATTGTGGAACGAAATCATTCAAAACAAAAAGGCATTGGAGAATGACGAGGTTTTGCCGGAAGTGGAACAACTGCTGAAAAGCATAAAAACAGGGGCAAAGCGCACCGCCGAAATTGTGAAAGGCCTGAGAAACTTCACGCGACTGGATGAAAATGACATGAAGCGCGCTAATCTTGAAGAAGGCATAGACAACACCTTGGTCATTCTAAACAATCAGTTGAAAAACCGAATTGAGGTGGTGAGAAACTACAGCGGAATTCCGGATATCAATTGTTTCCCCGGCCAACTAAACCAAGTGTTTATGAACCTTATTCACAATGCTTCACAGGCCATTGAAGGCAAAGGAACCATCACCATAGCCACTTTAGTCAAGAACAATCAAGTGCACATCTCCATTAGCGACAGTGGCTCCGGTATGCCGGAAGAGGTGCGTGCGCATATTTTCGAACCGTTTTTTACCACCAAAGATGTGGGCAAAGGCACCGGGCTCGGCCTATCCATAGCCTACGGCATAATTGAAAAACACCACGGCACTATTGAAGTAGAAAGTGAGATCGACAAAGGCACCACTTTCCATATTGCGCTTCCTATCAAGTAGGCTGCATTTTCAATCTTGTTTCGAAATAAATAGGTTGTCACAAGGCTGTGAAATGCCCAAATTTGTGGCTGTTAATTATACCATCACGAAATCTATGAAGCATTTCCTATTGTTATTGCTCCCTTTCTTTTTCGCTTGCCAATTGCAACGCCAACCCGAAGCCGAAGAAATCGTTGGCCGCTGGCAGGTGTATTCCGTTGATGGCAATCCTACTGTGATTGTAGAATTGGAGGCGGAAGGCCGTTTCAATGTTCGAAATGAGGAAAAGAAAAAACCCTCGCTTTGGGGAAACTACCAATACGAAAATGGCCTGCTAAAGCTGGTGAACGAAGGAGGAAAATATTCCGACCGTTGCCGCGACACGGGCAGCTATTCGCTTTTCCTGTCTGACGACCGACTGGAGTTCGTGTTGGTTGAGGACGATTGTCCTTCGCGAAAGCTGAACACACAAGGCATCTGGCAAAAAATTGCTCAGTAAGCCCGCGTATTTTTTCCTTCCACAAAATTCATGAACGAGCGGTTGGCCACGCGCATGCCTCCCGGTGTGGGATAGTTGCCTGTGAAATACCAGTCGCCGAGATTGTGCGGACAAGAGCTGTGCAGATTCTCAATGTTTTGATACACAATCTTCACCTCTGAATGCTGACCTTCGGGTGTGAGCAGTTTTGCGATTCTATCCGATATTTCTAGTGCGGTAAAAGGCTCGTAGATGGCCTTCACTTCGTTTTTCACCTCTCCTACAGGCAGTTTTTCTGAGGCCTTGCAACGCTCATACACCTCCGAAATATGATGGTCCATGCCGCGCTCTTTGAGCAAATCCATGGCTGCTTGAAAGGCAATGAAATCGCCCATCTTGGCCATGTCTATGCCATAGCAGTCGGGGTAGCGAATTTGAGGCGCAGAGGAAACAATGACGATACGCTTTGGCCCCAAGCGGTCCAATATGCGAAGTATGCTTTGCTTCAAGGTGGTGCCACGCACAATGCTGTCGTCTATCACCACCAAATTGTCCGTGGCCGCAGCAGTGCCGTAAGTAATGTCGTACACATGCGCCACCAGGTCGTCGCGGTTGCTGTCGTCGGTAATAAAGGTGCGAAGCTTGGCGTCTTTGATGGCAATTTTCTCCACCCTGGGTCGTAGCGAAAGTATTTCCTGAAGCTTCTCAGCCGACAAACCCGCGCCTTCCTTCAGAATTTCCTCCTTTTTCCATTGGTTTAGGTGGTCTTCCATGCCCTTCACCAAGCCGAGAAAAGCTGTTTCGGCCGTATTGGGGATATAGGAGAAAACGGTATTTCGCACATCATTTTCCACCGCCTCCAGCACTTGCGGAATGAGCGTGGCGCCAAGCATCATGCGTTCGCGGTATATCTCTTTGTCGCTGCCGCGCGAAAAGTAAATTCGCTCAAACGAACAAGCTTTGCGCTCACCGGGTGTGGTGATTTGCTCCAAATAACTGGTGCCGTTCTTCTTTATGACAATGGCGTGTCCAGGGGGCAACTCTTGAATCTTTTCAAAAGGCACATTGAACGAAGTCTGAATAACCGGACGCTCGGAGGTCACCACACACACCTCATCATCCTCATAGAAATACGCCGGACGGATGCCATTCGGATCGCGCAACACGAAGGCGTCGCCGTGGCCAAAAAGGCCGGCCATGGCATAGCCGCCATCCCATTTCTTGGCGGAATTTTTCAGAATACGGCCAATGTTCAATCGCTCGGCAATCATATCTGTAGCCTCGCGCTTGGTAATGCCGTCTTGCTTTAGCTCGTAATAAATTCTGTCGTTTTCTTCATCCAAAAAGTGTCCGATTTTTTCCAAAATGGTCACTGTGTCGGCCTTCTCTTTAGGATGCTGTCCCAGGTCCACCAATTCCTGAAAAAGCTCATCCACATTGGTCATGTTAAAGTTTCCCGCCAGAATCAGGTTGCGCGTCATCCAGTTGTTCTGACGAAGGAACGGGTGACAAGCCTCAATGCTGTTTCGGCCGTAGGTGCCGTAGCGCAAATGACCGAGAAAAAGTTCGCCACTAAAGAATGCGTTTTCTTTTAGCCAATCGGGGTTGTTCAGCAATGTTCTGTCTCCTCCGGTGCGCTCACTGAAACGCCTGTTTATTTGAGCAAAAATGTCTTTTATGGGTTGCTGGTCAATGCTGCGCAGGCGACTCATATAGTGCTGTCCCGCCGCCATGTCCAATTTCACATTGGCAATACCCGCCCCATCCTGACCGCGGTTGTGCTGCTTTTCCATCAGCAGGTACATCTTCTTCAGTCCGTAAAAGGCTGTCCCGTATTTCTCGTGGTAGTAATTGAGCGGTTTTTTAAGCCTTAAGAGGGCTATGCCACACTCGTGTTTGATCGGATCGCTCATAGATGTTACTCTCGGTAATGAGCACGCAAAAATAAGCTTTTGAAATGCAAAAAGGGTGACCTAAACGACACAAGTAAAAATGCTTGTTGTAGCTTAATATCGCATCAAGCGTTCCATGGCGGCGCCCACTTTATCCGCATTCGGAATCATGGTGAATTCCAGGATAGCATTGAGCGGAATGGCCGGAAGATTCTCAGATCCAATCACCTCCACAGGTGCATCCAGGTGCATGAAACACTCGCGCTGAATGCGCCCTGCCAGTGCCTGTGCAAAGGTGTTGAGCGAGGGTTCCTCGGTCACCACCAGGCATTTTCCATGTTTGCGAACGGTGCTGAACACCAATTCTTCATCCAATGGCACAAGGGTGCGCAGGTCAATGATCTCCACTTTTCCCGCAAATGCTTTGGCCGCATTGCTGCTCCAGTACACGCCCATTCCATAGGTGATAACGCAAATGCTCTCGCCTATTTCTACCGAGCTAGAATCGGCTTCTTGCACCACGCGACCTTTGCCAAAGGGCAAAATATAATCTTCCGAAGGCTCAATGGTTTTGGCGGCTTCAGTGCCTTTTATTTTGCTCCAATACAGCCCTTTGTGCTCCAGCATAATAACAGGATTGGGGTCGTAAAAAGCGGCTTTCATCAATACTGTCAGGTCGGCACCGGTGCTTGGGTA
>CAZBBV010000044.1:0-9967 GCA_964490025.1 uncultured Cryomorphaceae bacterium
AGTGCCTTTCGATTGGCGAAGAAAGTTAATTCTAGTTCTTTTTGCATCCGTGCTTTTCTTTCTCATTCTTGGGGTAAACCGCTGGGATTGGTACATTGATGAAATCGCAGGTCTTTTTATTGGTTTTGGCCTTTTGGCGGGGGCTATCGGGAGGCTTGGCCCGTCCACCATTTCTAAAGAATTTGTGGCAGGTGCAGGCTCCATGCTGGCCGCAGCATTGGTTATAGGCCTGGCGCGTACCATTTTGGTTATTGCCCAAGAAGGCATGGTGATAGACACCTTGCTGCACTATATGGCCGGGGCAGTTTCCGGCTTACCCGCATATATGGCCGCGCAGTTCATGTTTGTTACCCAAGGGTTCATCAACTTCTTTATTCCTTCCGGGTCGGGTCAGGCAGCGCTTACCATGCCGGTGATGGCGCCTCTCAGCGACCTGTTAGGCATCAGTAGGCAAACAGCTGTGCTGTGCTTCCAGTTGGGCGACGGCCTATACAACCTCATCATCCCTACCAGCGGCATAACCATGGGCATATTGAGCATAGCCGGCATTCCGTTCCGCATCTGGATTCAATGGATTTGGAAATTCATGGTAGTAGTTACCCTTCTTTCCATGCTGCTTATTGCCATTTCCGTTCAGTGGGACGTTTGGACTTAAAATACCAACAGACAAACAGTGAAAATGGCCGCTCCGGCAAGCATCAGTAGCAAGGTGTAGGGAATTATTTGACGTGCTTTGAGCCCGGTAATGGCCAGCAATGGCAAGGCCCAAAACGGTTGCAACATATTGGTGAGCTGATCGCCATAGGCGAAGGCCATGATACTTTTGGAAAGCGAAACGCCCAAATCACTTGCCGCCTGAATAATAATGGGTCCTTGCACCGCCCATTGCCCACCACCACTGGGAACGAAAATGTTTACCAAACCAGCGCTAAAAAATGTAAAAATCGGAAAGGTGGTTTCACTTGAAATGGACACAAAGAAACCTGAAAGCTGCGCCACAAGGCCACTGCTGCTCATCACGCCCATGATACCGAAATAGAGCGGAAACTGAATGAGTATGCCCGAGGCCCCAAGTATAGCCTGATTGAGCGCCCTTCCGAAAGCCAAGAGGTTTTTATGAAACAAGAAACAAAGGCCTAGTAACAGAAAATTGATGTTGTTCGGATTGAAAAATACGGAGCGCTCTGCCCAAGTTCCACCAATCAATTCGGCAGCTACCATAAAAAGGATGATAACTCCAAATAGCCACGAAAAGGCCTTCGCGCTATCGAAATGCTCAGCGCCAAAGGGCACGAAGGTGCGATTCTTTACAGGTTTTGCCTTTATTTTCAGTGCTTTAGGCTGCAATCTTTTTCCTAAAAAATACAGCATGAAAGGAAGAAGAACCAATAGCATGACCGAAGCACTCATGTTCATGGCGCTAAATATGGTATCGAAATAACCCAACGAATCAGGTAAACTTTCGGCCAGCGCCTCATTGTTGGTTAATGATTTCAAATGGCCCGCTTCGGCCACCTTTGCCGGAGCGCTTCCTGAAATGCCGCCGTGCCACACCATCAGGCCCGAATATCCCGCAGCACCAATAAGCGGATAATGGATTGTTCTTCCTTCAGTTTGGGCTTTCTCGGCCACCTTGCGCGCCAGAATGGCTCCGAATACCAATCCGAAGCCCCAATTGAAAAGCGAAACCAAAATGGTGAAAAAGGAAACAATGGCCGCCGACTTTGGTGTGTTGGTGCATGCCCGAATTAGCCACTGAATAAGTCTGTTTACCGGAGCCGACAGCGCTAGTACATGTCCCAGCACCAAGATGAGCATCATTTGCACGGCAAAAACCAAGAGTGGGCCGTTCCAAAGCCCCTCTCGCCAAAACATGAGCACTTGAGCTATTCCGGCAGCATCCCTACTTATTTCGGAAGAAAAAAGCCAGGCAGCTAACCAAACAAACAATGTGAGGAGCAATGCCAGCGCCAGCGGAGAAGGGAACACAAATCTGAATACCCGCTCAAATCGCTCGGCAAAGCTTATCCGGTTCATTTAGAACGGAAGGTCGTCTTCCATGTTCTCGTCCATCTGACCTTTGAATTCAGGCGCCGGAGTCGAAGGTTGGTAGTCGTCAGGGGCCACGTCCTTGGTTTTGTCAATGGCCCATGCCTGAAGGTTCACAAAGTACTTGCCCTGATATTCGTTTCCGCGAATATTGAATTTCACAGTCACTTTATCATTCACGCGAAGGCGGTCCAACAGGCTCGTTTTGTCCTTTACCAGTTCCAGCTTGATGTCTTGCGGATATTGTTCTTGTGTGGTAACAACAAATTCTCTTTTGGTAAATCCACTTCCAAATGTTTGCACCTCATTGATCACTTTTAGGGTGCCACTGATTTCGTAGCTCATAGGGTTCTATTTAGTCGGTCAATTAATAATACAGTCCATGCCTCATCTACTTTGTTGGAGGCCAGTAATTCTTTTGCTTTTTCGTGCAACAATTCGCGCAGCTCAGCTCCGTCGTTGGCGCGCATCACCATATCCTGGATATCGGGCCACTGGCTCCGTTCCTGCACTTTATTGTCTCCGGGAATGGCGCTTACGTTGGCCAATTTCCCCAAGTCGTTGCCTGAAAGTATATAGCTGCTACGGATGCTTGGCGGCAGCATGTCAACTCCTATTCCTAGATTTCTGTTGGGCTTTTCTACTTCAAAAAGGGCTTCTCCATGGGCGCGCACGTACCAATCAGCACCCATGCGGCCTACCAGATCAATTTTTGTTTGGTCAATCATGCCATTTTCATCCAGCACCTCGGGGTTGATGTGCATGCGCAGCACCTCTGCCATTACCAGGTTTCCAGCACCTCCTTGGTCGCCAAGGCTGATGACCTCCATTACCCTACATTCCATTTGCACCGGCGACTCTTTTACCCTGAATGGTCGAATGAGATCGGAGGCCAGCGGCGTTAGTCCTGCTTTGGTGAACTCATTCACATAGCGCGGATACTCCGTGCTGGCCAGCGAGGCCTGCTCCACCAAGCCATAAGTCACCACATTGATGCACACCTCTTTGGTTTCTATCACATTGGCCAGGGTGTCCTTCGTAGAATTGTCCCGCACCCTTCTAGCGGGCGAAAAGATGACCACGGGTGGATTTGCACTGAAAACATTAAAGAAACTGAATGGACTAAGGTTCGGATTTCCGTTGCGGTCCATGGTGCTGGCAAAAGCAATGGGCCGTGGGCCAATGCTGCCAAGTAGATATTGATGCAAGACTTTCGTCTCGGTATTCTTACTGTCAATTACGATCATAAAATCGGGCGTTCACTAGGCCTCAAAAATAGAAAAAGGAGGGTGTGAATGGGTAAAGAAAAAAATCTCTTTGAATTTTCGAACTTGTTCTATATTTGCCGTCCCGGAAACGGAAAAGTGTGCGCGGGTGTGGTGAAATTGGTAGACACGCCAGACTTAGGATCTGGTGCCGTGAGGTGTGGGGGTTCGAGTCCCTCCACCCGCACAAAGAAAAAAACCCTTCGAAATTCGAAGGGTTTTTTTATTTATTTCTTCAGCAAATCGCGAATCTCCATAAGCAATTCTTGATCTTTTGTTGGCCCCGGCGGTGGCGGTGGTGGCGCAGCTTCTTCCTTCTTCTTCATTCGGTTCATGGCCTTAATTACCATAAAGATGGCAAAGGCAATGATGAGAAAGTCAACAGTAGTCTGGATGAAGTTACCATAATTAATCGAAACCGCTTCAACCACATTGCCGGCTTCGTCTGATGATGCGTCCTGTATTATTATTTTCAAGTCTTTGAAATCGACACCGCCCACAAGCATGCCGATAGGTGGCATGATGATGTCGTTTACTACGGAGGTGATAATTTTACCGAAAGCACCACCAATGATGATACCCACGGCCATGTCGACCACGTTGCCCCGCATGGCGAAGGCCTTAAACTCTTGTAACATTCCCATAGTTCTCTCTTGTTTTATTGATTTAGAATTGAGGTTAAAAAACTAGGGGAAAGGTATAAATTACTTCCTTCAGGATGCAAGAAATTTAGCCTGATTATCCTTAAAGCTCGTGGCGAAAGCAATCGACAAGGTGATCGTTCACCATTCCGGCGGCTTGCATAAAGGCGTAGCAAATGGTAGATCCGACAAATTTGAAACCCATGTTCTTCAGCTTTTTGCTCATGAAGTCGCTTTCTGCTGTGCGAGCGGGCAATTGCTTTGAGTCCGTAAATCGATTTTGGATGGTTTTACCGCCCATCATTTCCCACAACAATTCCGAAAAACTTTCTCCCCTCTCGTGCATGGCCACTACCAACCGTGCATTGTGAATGGTGGCTTCTATCTTCATTCGGTTGCGGATGATTCCGGCATCTTGCAGTAGGCGCTCCACATCTTTTTCATCAAAAAGGGCAACACGCTCAGGCACAAAGTCGGCAAATGCCTTTCGAAAATTCTCCCGCTTGTGCAGCACGGTTTTCCAGCTGAGTCCGGCTTGAAAGGCGTCTAAAACGAAAAATTCAAAGATTTTCTGATCGTCGTGAATGGGCACGCCCCATTCGTGGTCGTGGTATTGAATCATCAGGGGATCGTTGCCGGGCCATGTGCAACGAACAATGGGAGGGTTCATATCGCTCCGGCGGCAACACAGCTTTTGCCAATGGCCGCCACCTCCGAAATTTCGCGCATCAAGACTTCAATGTCCTTGCCCATGACTGAAAGTACTTGCTGGGAATAGGCAAAGCTGCCGTTCATCAAGTCGAACTCAATGAGCCGCATTGATTTTTGAATGACGCTCCACTTGGCTTGAATCTGGTCCATTTTCACTCTTACACCTGCGCAATATGCCTCGTTCAGCACCCCGCTATAAGCGGCTTGTTGAAGATGAATTTCGGCCTGGCTCAAAAATCGCTTGGCCTCCATGTAGTCTATTCTGGCCTTAGTGTACAGGCTACTGCGGTGCATGTCCGACTCCACAATCTGAAACTTCTGTAAGTCGCCATGAAAGGAAACTAAGTAAAACAGGGCGCGTTCAAAATTTGCCTGAAAACCAAGGAGATGTGTGGCCATTTCGTCCAGCTGCTGTATGCGCTGAAGCTGTGCGTTCTTCTTTTCCTTTTCTGTTGTCGGATTGGTATTGGTGGGGGCGCACTTCTCAGTGTTTTCCGGCCCAATGGAAATGTCGCCCGCCCATGCGGCAATGCTAAGCAAAAGGAAGTACAGTGTCAGGTATTTGTACAAACGGTTCATAGAATTGACTTGGGGTTTTTGGGCGCTTAAAAGTAGGTGTAAATGTGTTAAAAAGAGCAGCTTAATTCTTAAAAAAATCAAAATTTCCATTTTCAGGCCGAAGGGTCTCGATATACTTGAGCACATAGTCGTCCTTAAACTTAAATCGGTATTGCATCACAAAGCGTGGATGCTCCAATGGAACGATTTCTTTGAAAAGCTTCAATTCTTTGTTCAAGCGCTCAAATTGCTTGAAGTTTTTACCCGTTCCCAGGCAAAAGGCCTTCTTTCTGTTGATTTTCTTGCTTGAATGCCAAAGCAGATTATCGCGAATGAATTGTTCGGTTGAGCGCAGCAGTTCTTGGTCGTCGTAGTAGTTTACATTCACAGAACCGCCCTTCTTTCCGTCCGTAATAAAACCCAAAGGGGAAAGGGAGCTAATCAAAAAGTGCTTGTAAAAATGATCCACCCCTCCAAAGGCACGAATCACCTCATAGACAAAAACGCTGCTGGGCTCGTGGGTGCTGAAGGGTGGTGCCTGAATGCCGCAATCTGTGAGTAAATGCTTGGTATCGGTGAAGGGAATACCTGTGGCGCCGGCCCCCAAGCGACCGGGATTGATGCCAAATATGAGTGTTCGCTGACTTGAATCGCTGTAAAATTTGCGGTAAAAAGCCTCCACCACTTTCCAAACCTCCTCATTGCTATACGGATTCATGGCGCGAAAACCTTTCGGCAAAGGCAGCTCTTTCTCTTCAAGAGCGGAGAGATACCTCAGGTAGATTTCCGACCACGACTTCACCTTATTTTAAAACCGCTTTAATAAACTCCCTTGCCGGTCCACTCGAAAGCGGGTGCGTTGGATCCATGCGCTCCGGATGCCACTGCACGCCCAAAAAGAAAGGATAATCTACCGTGTCCAAAATAACCACCGCCTCAGGCACCCCGTCGGGTGCATATCCTGTTATCACCAAGGGCTTGGCCAATCGGTCAATGGCCTGATGGTGGTTGCTGTTCACCGTGCCATTCGACCATTTAAAAGGATTGTAATCATCTTGCACAAAAACTACTTCATGCGTGGCATCTCCTTCAGCAATTTGGTGTATGGTCGTTCCTTTTTGCACAGGCAAATCCATGGTGAGCGTTCCGCCCATAGCCACATTCATTATTTGCATGCCTCTGCAAACACCCAGCAGTGGAAGGCCATTTTCAAGTGCAAAATTCACTAGAAAAATTTCCAGCGAATCGCGATAAGGGTCCGCTTCGCCACAAAGGCCAAGTTCATCCGACATGCCATATTTTTCAGGAGAAACGTCTTTGCCACCGGAAAGCAAGATGCCATGGCAGGTCTTCAACACTTCTTCCAGCCTGGCACTATCCATTCCGTAAGCCTCCACCATTTCAAAATTGGGGGCCAGCGCACCAATCCACTTATCATACGATCCGTCTTCATATCGCTTTGAGATGAGGATGGTGCGTTTTTCAGAAAACTCCGGCTCGTTCATTTCGCTATCGTTTTGTTGCGCTTCGGGATTGGCACACGCACTCAAAATCAAAACTAAAGACAACAAGGCCGTACGAAAATGGGATAAGGTGATTTTCATGGTGCATGAGATTTATGACGGGTTAAATTATTTTCTACATTCCGTCGCTTCAAAAATCGACAATAATGAGGAACATATTCAAACTACTTTTCTTGCTGTTCGCCTTTCAGGCCTTTGGCCAATACGAGCACAAAGACAACAATGTGGCCGACCGACGCCCCGAACGCGTGGCTTTTATCAATGCACATATCGTGGTTGCCCCGGGGAAAAGCATTGAGAAAGGCATGATGCTCGTGGAAAAAGGCCGAATTGTGGCTGTAAGCAGCAGCATTGCCATTCCGAAAGGCTACACCGTGGTGGATCTGAACGGCTACTACCTCTACCCTTCGTTCATTGAATTAAACTCCAACTACGGCCTGCCCGAAGTGAAAGACAACCGTCCGCCGAGCAACACCCCGCAATACCAAAACGAGCGCAGCGGCCCCTATGCCTGGAACGAAGCTTTGAAAAGCGACTACCAGGCCCATCTGGAATTTGGTTATGACGCAAAGTTGTCGGGCGAGTTGCGCGGCAATGGTTTCGGACTGGTGCTCACCCACCGCAAAGATGGCGTGGCACGTGGCACAGGCGCTCTGGTGAGTTTGGGCAATGGCGCCCACCGCGATTTGGTGCTTCTGCCGGATGCAGGCGCGTTTTTCTCGTTTAATAAAGGCACAAGCCGCCAGAGCTACCCCAACAGCCTGATGGGCTCTGTGGCCTTGCTGCGACAAGCGTGGTACGACTCCCAATGGTAAATGGATGGCGGAAAGGAACTTGGATACAACGCCACCCTTGAAGCGTTGAGCAAACAACAATCGCTGCCCTATTTTTTCGATAGTGGACACAAATTGCGCAGCCTGCTGGCCGATCAAATTGGCGACGAGTTTGGCAAGCAGGTGATCATTTTCGGTAGCGGCGACGAATACCAACGCGCCTTGGAAATAAAAGCCACCGGCGCCACATTGGTGCTGCCCCTCAACTTCCCGGATGCCTACGAAGTAGAAGACCCTTTTGCCGCATTGGATGTTTCGCTATCGCAGATGAAGCACTGGGAACTGGCGCCAAGCAATGCGCAAATTCTCTATCAAAATGCCATTCCCTTCGCCCTAACCACGAATGGGCTGGATGCCAAGAAATTTTGGGAAAAGGTGCGCAAAGCCATTGAACGCGGACTTCCGGCGAGCGAAGCCCTTGCCGCGCTCACCACCATTCCCGCGAAAAGCATAGGTATGCAAGACAAAATAGGCAGCCTGGAAAGTGGCAAGATGGCCTACTTTCTCATAGCCAGCGGCGATTTGTTTGAAGGCGAAGGAAACATCCTTGAAAACTGGACGCCCACCGATCGCATCATTGTGAAAAAATGGACCAACGACCCATGGAACGGCGAATACGACCTGAAGCTGGATGGTAAAATTTGGAAAATGACCGTGAAAGGCTACCCCGAAAAGGCATCTGTGAAAGTGCTTGATGGCGACAGTACACTGAAATCTTCATTCAGCATTGATGGGAAAAATATTACCCTGAGCTTTCAACCACAAAATGGCGGTGAATACCGACTGAGCGGTTGGCTGGATGAAGCTGGACTTTCAGGAAATGCGCAACATTCAGCCGGGGCAACGCACAAATGGAGCGCTGCAAAAACCAATTTCAAAGACGAGCCGAAAGCCCCGCGCAAAGAAGAAAAGCAAGAAGAATTGGGCCCAATTATCTATCCTTTTGTGGCCCACGGATGGATGGAAAAACCACTGGCCGAAAACATTGTGATACGCAATGCCACCGTGTGGACACTGGAAGGCGAAGGCAAGCTGGAGCAAGCGGAGGTGTGGATACGCGACGGAAAAATTGCCGGCGTGGGGAAAGGTCTGGCTGCCGCGGGAGCCACAGAAATTGACGGTACGGGCATGCACATATCGCCCGGTATTATCGACGAGCACTCGCACATAGCCCTGCTCAGTGTGAACGAAGGCAGCATGAACAGCTCCGCCGAAGTGCGTATGTACGACGTGGTGAATAGCGAGGACATCAACATATACCGACAACTGGCCGGAGGCGTTACTGCCGCGCAGTTGCTGCACGGATCGGCCAACCCCATTGGCGGACAAAGCGCCCTGATCAAGTTGCGCTGGGGAAGCGCGCCTATGGAAATGCGGATTAAAGAGGCGGATGGCTTTATCAAGTTTGCCCTTGGTGAAAATGTGAAGCAAAGCAACTGGGGTTCGAACAGCACCATACGTTTTCCGCAAACGCGTATGGGTGTGGAGCAGGTGTATGTGAACGCCTTTACCCGAGCCAAGGAATACGACGCCCAGCTGAAAAACGCCAATACCGGAAAGAAGAAAAAAGCTGTGGCCACCGTTCCTGTTCGCCGTGATTTGGAACTGGAGGCATTGGCCCAAATTCTGAACGACGAGCGCTTCATTTCCTGCCACAGCTATGTGCAGAGCGAGATCAACATGCTGATGAAAGTGGCTGAGGATTTTGATTTTCGCATCAACACCTTCACACACATTCTGGAAGGCTATAAAGTGGCCGACAAGATGGCCGCGCATGGCGTAGGCGCCAGCACTTTTTCCGATTGGTGGGCCTACAAATACGAAGTGAAAGAAGCCATTCCCTACAATGCCGCCCTGATGACCATGGCCGGAGTGACCACCGCCATCAACAGCGACGACCCCGAAATGGGACGCCGACTGAACCAAGAAGCAGCCAAAGGCATCACTTATGGTGGCATGGACGAAATAGAAGCCCTGAAAATGGTGACCCTAAATCCGGCGATATTGCTTCACCTGGACGACAGAATGGGCTCCATAAAGGTGGGCAAAGACGCCGATCTGGTGCTGTGGACAGACCATCCGCTATCCATCTACGCCCGCGTGCAGTGCACCTGGGTGGACGGCATCCGCTACTACGACCTGGAGCGCGACCGCCAAATGCAGCAATGGATTCAGGCCGAGCGCCAAAGGCTCATCAACAAGATGCGGAAGGTGAAAGCCGAAGGCGGCGACACGCAGCCCCCCGCGCCTGAGGATGAGCACCACTGGCATTGTGATGATTTGACTGACTTTTAATTTCTGAAAGAAGATGAAAAAACTAACCATACTACAGTATAGCCTTATGGCCACTGTTGTTTCTGTGAATGGCCAGATGCCCACACCGGGAA
>CAZBBV010000045.1:0-5931 GCA_964490025.1 uncultured Cryomorphaceae bacterium
CAATTCTTGTCCATCCACCACCGGTACCTACTTTCCAGTCCCAAAGTTGAACGCCGCCTAAGATAATTCGGTCTTCATTGTCCGGGAAAACGGCCAATGCGAGATCGTAATTTCCTTGAGTGCCCAAAGGATTAAATGACGAGCTACCTCCGCTCCCAATATTTGTCCATGTCTGACCTTTGTCTCCCGAGCGGAGTACAACGCCCAATTCATTATTGCTGGTAGATGTTGCTATATACAGAACATTACTGTTTGATGGCGCTATGGCTACTTCAACCCTATTAGAAACTCCTGTAACAAAACCCGGATTGGAGGATACTCTTTGAAAGTTGGTTGGTCCGTTGGTTGAAACATACACCGTATTTCCATTCACGGCTACCACGGTTCCGTCTGAATGTGCTTTCACATCCTTACTTACAGTAGCAGTAATGGCAGGAGTGCCTACAATTGGTGCCCAGTTCGTGCCACCATCTGTAGTGTACACCACGCCGCTCGAAGTTGCGGCATATACTGTGTTTCCAACACTGGCCAGCCGATAAACACCTATATACTGTGCGTTGGTAGTATTTGTTGCACTGGGTGCCAATACCTGGGTAAAGCTATTGCCATTGTCGGAGGTCTTCCAAATGCCATTTCCAATAGACCCGGACATGCGAGTACCTCCATCTGACAAGGGCACTAGCAAGAAGTGCATTTCTCCTGAACCTACATAAATGTCGCCATTCTGGGTTTGGGTTATGGAAGTAATGATCTCGGTACCAATTTGGCCGGGCACTTTGCTCCAAGTGTTTCCGCCATCCGGCGAGCGGAATAGTCCACCACTTACACCTGCGGCATAAACTACATTGGCGTCATTGCGATCGTACATCAAGGCGCGTGTGCGGCCACCAATGTTGTCGGGGCCTATGTTTTCCCATTGAATGCCGAGGGCACGGCTACTGCTTGGAAAAGCGTTTACCTCTTCCTGAATTTCGAGCAAACGCACCGGATCTGGTTCTTCTCCGTTGTACTTAATCTTGCTTAAATGCTCAATGGCACCGTTAATGCCCTGGGCTGCTTGCGCATTTTCTCCTCTGGGCGTGTAACGACTTTGGGTGCCCAACGAAACAAACGACCATGCCATTGTAGCAACTATCGCGGCCGAGGTTCCAAACAGTAGTAAGCTTCTCTTCATAATATTCAATTGTTTTTAACCTATTAGTTCACTATTAAATTTGAGTGACCAATTTACAACTTAAACAATACGGTTGTAAAGTTGAATGTTGAGAATTAATCACAGTTCTGAAATTTAGAATAAATGCTTTTCGGCGTGGTAAGACGACCGAACCAACGGGCCACTTTCTACATACCTGAAACCCATATCCAAACCGATTTGTTTATAGCGCTCAAACTGCTCAGGATGAATGAATTCCTGAACTGCAAGATGGCGTGGAGTGGGCTGTAAATACTGCCCTAGTGTGATGATATCTACTTGGGCATTTCGCAAGTCTTGCATGGTCTCGATTACTTCACTTTCACTTTCGCCCAAACCCAGCATGATTCCTGACTTCGTTCTTTTCTGCCCGCTTTCCTTAATGTAGCGCAGCACCTCCATGCTTCTTTCGTAGCGCGCCTGAATGCGAACTTGGCGCGTCAGTCGCTTTACCGTTTCAATATTATGCGAGATAATCTCCGGCGCAGCTTCTATCAGTCGGTCAATGTTTTTGGTTTCGCCCTTAAAGTCGGGGATTAATGTCTCGAGTGTGGTAATGGGGCTTATTCGTCGAACGGCCTTAATGGTTTCCGCCCAAATAATGGATCCTCCATCCTCGATATCGTCCCTATCCACGGAGGTGATCACGCAGTGTTTCACCTTCATCAACTTCACGCTGCGGGCCACGCGTTCAGGCTCGTCCCAGTCTACGGGAAGTGGTCGGCCTGTTTGCACGGCACAAAAGCCACACGAGCGGGTGCATATGTTTCCCAGAATCATGAAGGTGGCCGTGCCTTCGCCCCAGCATTCGCCCATATTGGGGCAGCTGCCGCTTTCGCAAATGGTATGCAGTTTATAGTCGTCTACCAGGCGGCGAACATTTCTGTAGTTCTCGCCGGTGGGCAATTTCACCCTTAGCCATTTGGGCTTTCTCGGGTTGGCTTTTTCAATTTCGGTGGTTACTTCGTCTTTCAATTCCAACGCTTTCCAAAATTCATACTTAGATAAAGGGTAGCAAACAGGTTCGGATTGCTATTCGCAGCCATGATTTGTGGCTGCATGGGAAAGAAATCCAAGGCAACGCCTACTTCAATCATGGTTATTTTTTCTTCGAGAACACCGTATTCGAAATTCACTCCAAGTTTGGCAAATGCCCCGGGATTTAGCTTTAACTCATCAATGCCGTTAAAAAAAGGCGCTCGGCCAAATATATTGTCCACAAAATGTTCCGCCGGATCATACTGCTCTGTGCTCAGGTAGTAGGTGTCCTGGCCTTCCACTTGTCTAATTATCTCGAGATAAACCGGCTTTAGAATCCCCAACGACAAGCCACCATAACCAACAACATTGATTCCTACTGAGCCCCGATCTGTTTTTCCTATCACCAGCTTTTCACCGCCATATCCTAGACGAAAGGTAGAAAGTCCATTCTGTTTTCCGAACACATAGCCGCGCGCATTCTCGTAAAAGGGATGGTAAACTTTTACCTCTTTTGGGTGCTTCATGGTCA
Organism: uncultured Cryomorphaceae bacterium; assembly: GCA_964490025.1. Classification (GTDB taxonomy): domain Bacteria; phylum Bacteroidota; class Bacteroidia; order Flavobacteriales; family ECT2AJA-044; genus CAZBBV01. Next base: position 2,703 of record CAZBBV010000045.1, read on the forward strand.
CCCACTCCATCAAGTATCCATGTCTCTTAAACCCGTCCTTGGAATACAACCTACGAAACTGACCGCCCCACCCTAGGGTGTGGAACTGAAAGCCAAAACTATTCTCATTGCGGTATACTAGGCGCTGAAAATCAGCATCCGTTTGCTGAGCAAAACCTTCCGAAGAAAGCAGCAGCAAAAAGGAAGCTAATAGTAGAAGCCTATTTTTCATAAAGTTGAGCGGGAGATTACATGCATACGTTCAAATCGTTTCTTCAACATTAACCAAAGAACCGATTTATAGTTACGGTCTTCGTTATTAAGCGTTGGCTTCCGTTTCAGTCGGGGCCATGTTGTAAGCCGGACATTCCTCATGCGAGCGGCACGAGCTAAACACCAAGGCTACAAGCAACACAGCGGCAATCGATAACAAAATCTTTTTCATCTTTGTTTTAAATCAGGGTTTTGTGACTATAACACGCAAAAGTATTCTTTTTAGTTCGCTGTATATAACCTTTCTTGCCTCCTAAATATTATCCAATCTACATGAGTGATATCAAACCGCAACTCGAACCCGGTTGGTTGGCCTACCTGCAAGAAGAATTTTCGAAAGATTATTTCAAAAATCTGAAAGCATTTTTAGTTCAGGAAAAAGCCAACCACCAGGTATATCCTGCGGGGAAAGACATATTCAATGCTTTTTGGCTCACCCCTATCGACCAGCTAAAGGTGGTCATTCTTGGGCAAGATCCGTATCACGGCACGGGCCAAGCCCATGGCCTTAGCTTCTCGGTTCAGAAAGGGGTGCCCATTCCGCCTTCGTTGGTCAATATTTTCAAAGAACTAAAACAGGATTTGGAGATCGCCCCCCCCGCTCATGGCGACCTCACATCTTGGGCTAGACAAGGTGTGTTGCTGCTCAATGCCACACTCACAGTTCGGGCCCATCAGGCAGGCTCGCATCAAGGCAAAGGCTGGGAACAATTTACCGATAGTGTAATCAGAACAATAAACGACCAATGCACAGGGGTAATCTTTCTTCTGTGGGGCAATTATGCCAAGGCCAAAGCCGTTCTGATTGACCAACAAAAACACCATGTGCTCACCGCGGCCCACCCGTCTCCGTTCAGTGCCTACAATGGTTTTTTTGGCTGCGGGCATTTCAGTCGCGCCAACGAATTGCTCGTTCAACAAGGAAAAGAAGCTATTGAATGGTCATTAAAAGAGCGCTAGGCCTTTATCTGCTTTTCGTTTCTACCTGTGGTGCTTTTGCCCAGCACAAATTATTCGTTGCACTACCGGGCAACGAATGGAAAACCAGCTTCAACCCATGGCACAGCAGCCCTGAAAGCGCAAAAGCCGAAGCCGGAAAAGTGTTGCTCATTGGCCAGGGGATGGGCTTTCTTCGGGCTCATTTCGATTCATCTTTTACCGATACGGCACATAGCTATTTCCGCATCTTAGCGGGGCCGCGCTACCATTGGGCCGAGTTGAGCGCCAAGAACATTCCCGCAGAAATACTGGACGAGCTTCGACTTCGAAAGTTGAGCGAAAACCAAAAGCCATTTTCACTATCGGAGCTAAGTGAGGTTTTCGAAAAAATAGTGTCCTACTACGAAAACAATGGCTATCCCTTTGCCGCCATTGGCTTTGAAGAAATCAGGGAGCAGAACGACTCTTTATACGCCACCCTTCAATTCAATACCGGTCCCTTGGTGCTTTACGACTCCATAGTGGTGAAGGGTTACGAGAAAATAGGCACTGCCCTGCCCCGCTACGAATGGCGTATCAGAAAAGGAGCTATGTATCAGCAGCGCGACATTGATCGGTTGAGCGAAAGAATAAACAGTACGCCGCATTTGATCTCCTCCCGCGACCCCATCATGCTTTTTACCGAAGAGAAAAACTTACTATATATATATATTGAAAAAAGAAAAGCCAGCCAGTTCGACGGCATCATTGGCTTGGCCTCCCGACCCGAAGGCGGTGTGAGCGTAAATGGAAATGTGCTCCTGCACCTTATCAACTCTTTTAACAAAGGAGAAGAAATTCGATTCCACTGGACCAGTCCATCCAGCCAAACACAAACACTCAACACTTTTGTCCGCCTGCCCTACCTATTCGGTTTGCCCATTACACCCGAAGCTTCCTTTATGTTGGTAAAACAGGACTCTACTTTTCTCAGGCTCGACTTTATGGCCGGATTGAACTTTCGCCTCAGTGCCATGACCACTTTTCGTTTTTACTACGAAGGGCGAAGCTCCAGCAACCTGAGCAACGCTTCCAGTAGCGATATCAATTTCACAAGCGATTTCGTGGGACTCGGATTAGACTTGATGAAACTCAACGACCGCTATGTGCCCACCAAAGGTTTTGAAGCCAAAACGGACCTACTGCTTGGCGACCGTGAGCGAAATGACGAAAAAATATACCAATGGATGTACCGATTAAATGCTGCCTACTACTATGAATTCGTTGCGCGAAATGTGCTGAAACTGGGCCTACAGGCAGCCAGCATCAACAATGCCTCGTTGCAAAATGAATATTTCCGCTACGGCGGGCTACAAACCTTTAGGGGATTCAACGAACAGCAATTCTTAACGCCCCAATATACCACCGCTACCCTCGAATATCGTTTTATGCTCGATCCGAAATCGTTCCTACTCGCTTTTTCAGATGCGGGCCGAGTAGCACTTCCGGAGAACACGGAACCTTTTTCAAATCTGATCAGTTTTGGAGCCGGCCTGTCGCTGAGCACCAATTCCGGTGTTTTCAATATTACTTGGGCAGTGGGCAGTAGTTTGGGCGAAGCCATTAACTTTAGCGATTCGAAAATTCATTTCGGCTACACCAACAGATTTTGATCATGGAAACGCTTTTAATATTCATTGCCGGACTTGCCCTTGGGGTAGTGCTCACCCTTTTTCTAAAGAAAAAAACCACCGAAGCAGCGCCCGAAATCCATGCGCTAGATCAATTGCGCAGCGAATTGCAAGAGGTGAAAACCGGTAGGCAAAATGCGCAAAACCGGATTGAAGAATTGACGCGGGAACTGGCCATTAGTCAGCAAAACGAAAAGAACATTGCCGACCGCCTGGCCGAAGAGCGCAGAAACATTCAGGAACTTCAGGAACAGTTTAGGAAAGAGTTTGAGAACATGGCCAACGAGATTTTGGAGAAAAAATCTGAAAAATTCACCGAACAGAACCAGAAAAACCTGGAAACGATACTGAAACCATTGGGCGAAAAA